>JAISQR010000588.1 GCA_031274035.1 Treponema sp.
TTAGCGGTTAAAATTCTTCAAATTTGGGTATTTTCGCGGTGCTTGCAAGTAGTGTACTTTCCTTTTTCGTGTCTTTTCGCGCCTTTCGCGGTTGAATTTCTTAAAAGTAAAATTGCTGTAGGGCAGGCGGCGGCATTTACTTTTTGCGGCAATCGGTAAAAACGCAAAAAATTTAAGAGAAGGGCTTTCCCAAAACTGACCGGGTTTTGGGAACGGATCGAGATTCTCTTAATTTCCCTCATCAGCCGATACGGGCGCGGTTTTTACCGCGTTATGTTTCCACTTGCCGGTTATAAGATAAATGATAATAACCAGCAGCACCCCCGCGCTGGCAGCCGGAGCGCCCATGCCGACGCCCAGGAGATTCCAATTCAAAGTTACGCCAAAAAAATAACAAATAGGCACACGGAGCAGCACCGAGGAGAACATACTGTTGATAAGGGTGAACATGGTATGGCCGCCGCCGATTAGAAAGCCGTTGATGCAGAATATAAAGGGGATAAGCAGAAAATCAAAGCTGAAGGATCTGAGATAGGTAACGCCGTTCTGGATCATCTGAGGGTCATCGCCGAAGAGTCGCAGGATGGCTGCTGGGAATATCTGTACAACAACAAAGAAAGCGTATGTAATGCAGACCGAGAAGGCGGTTCCTATACGGCAGGCCTGTACCGCGCGGTCCAGCCGCTTGGCGCCTATGTTCTGGGCGCTCATAGCAGAGATCGATGCGCTTAGGGCCTGGGTGGGCATAAACGCAAAGCTGTTGAACTTGCCTACTGCCCCGACTGCCGCGGATGCGCTTACACCGCCCACGATATTCACAATAGTAGTGATAAAAAGGAAAGAGACACTGGTAACGCTGTTCTGTATACAGGTAGGCAGCCCAATCTTAAAAATCAGCCTGAGCTGATCCCCATATATCTTAAAGGATGAAGGTTTAAAATCAAACTGAAATCCGTTTCTTATCATATAGATAATGCACAGGAACATGCTCATGGCCTGGGAAATGACCGTGGCAAGGGCCGCCCCAAAAGCATCCCAGTGGAACAGCGCGACAAAAATCAGGTCCAGTATCACATTGGTAATGCAGGATGCCATGACAAAGTAGAAGGGCTGTCTGGAATTGCCCATACCGCGGAGTATGCCGGCAAGGGCATTGTAGCCGAAAATAAACACAATGCCGATGACCGTAACCGTTAAGTAACGGTTGCTTTCCACAAAGGATTCATCGGGCGTCCTTATAAGGCGCAGTATCGGCTCTTTAAAGATCAGCATCAAGGCCGAAATAAAAAGGGCTGCGCCGAGGAGCAAGGTGATGATGGTCGCGGTAACCCGTCTAAGGCCGCTCTGGTTCCCTGATCCTACATACTGACCAATCAGTACAGTAGCGCCCATACAAAGGCCTATAATCGTATTGGTCAGGATGAATGTTACCTGCCCTCCAATATTGACACCGCTCATACTTACCGTACCGCTGAAGTTTCCCACAATCAACATATCCGCCACATTGTAAAACGACTGGATGATATTGGATGCCAGAAATGGAACGGCAAAAAGTACCAATTTGGTAAATACCCTTCCCTGCGAGAGATCGTTTCTTATTTTATCCATGATACGCCGGCTTTTGGTTAGTTAGGTTTTCATTAAGGGGGCATCTAAAAAATTCAGTTTTTAGCGGCCCCTTACCCTAATAGTAATCTTATCATAACAGTAAACTTATAACTATGCCAATGTATTATAAATAAAGGGAAAAAAAGCGAAAAGTATGGATGAAAGGCCCTTCACATTTATTGTAACATAGTATTAAATTATATAAATACTTAGTATCTGTTTATAATGTGGGTATGTTATGGATAGACCTAATTAACTAACAGGGGGCAGCTATGCAAAAGATTATACATGTTGATAACAGCGCTTTTTTCCGTAAAGTAATGAAAATATTTATTTCTGAACAAGGATATGCAATTGAAGGTTTTAGCAGAGGATCTGAGGCATTAGAGCAGCTCCATTCCGGCGATGTATGTCTCCTTATTACCGGCCTAAGTCTTGCGGATATGAAAGGTGAAGAGCTTATCCAAAAAATAATAACTTCCCCATGTAGTAGTGTACCTATTATTACCCTTACCTCTACCGAAAGCGATACCCAACTGCAAAAATTAAGGCTATTGGGAGTAAAGGCTACTATTCTTAAATCGGAACCGTGGCGGGAGCAATTACTACCATATTTACAGGAATATGTTCTGTATCAACGTGAAAATCTCTAAAAATTTTATTTAAAGATTTTCATGCAATCTCTACCCTGTTTCTGCCAAGTTCTTTGGCCCTGCTCAGGGCCTTATCGGCAGCATGCATCAGGCTGTCGCTGTCTTTCGCATGATCGGGCGCCAGCGCAATGCCTATGCTGACACGTACGCTAATTTCTACTTTGCCGGCGTCGGTAGAACCGGCTGTTTTTGGCACCGGTATTTTCTGAGTAAAAACAGTTTCACGTATACGTTCCGCTATTTGTTTGGCATCATCTACATCAGTATCAGGGAGGAGCACGGCAAATTCATCCCCCGAAAGCCGCGCCGCAATATCGCCGGAACGGATTTGCAAACGGATGACGCCTGCTACAGCTTTGAACACGTCATCACCGGCCTGTACCCCGTGCTGTTCATTGATCGCATGGATCTTGTCGAGGTCCATCATCAGCAGAGCTACTTTCCGCAAACCGATTGAACCATGCGCAAACCTGTCTATGATAGAGTCTTCCAGAAAGCGGCGGTTATGTAAACCGGTAAGTTCGTCAGTGATTGCGCGGCGGCGGGCGGTTTCCCCCCACCGTGTAAGATCGGAAAGATGCTTTGATGATTGATCCAACCAGGAATTCTGAACACGGCAGATTGCTTTGAGCATTTTAACGCCTATCATTGGGTGGTCAAAGACTATACGGTAGAAGTCTATACCTTGCAGCACCATAATATCGGTCTCTTCCCTGGCTGTCATGGTAGCTGAACGGGGTTCGTTGGCGATAATGGACATTTCTCCAAAAAAATCCCCTGGTTTGACATCAAAGAGCTGACGTTGCGTACCGTCGGACTGATTTACATAGGCGCTGACGGAACCGGAGAGTAGAATATACATCTCCTTACCCTCGTCTCCTTCCTTAAAAACCGTATCGCCCGTTTTAATATGGGAACGCTCCAAAAATGCGGTAAGGGCATTGTATTCAAGCTCACTCATATCAACAAAGAGAGGAGATTTCAACAGTGCCGGATTATCTATAGGCGCTATAGAATTCGCAGCTTCTTCAAGTTTTTTTTCTTCCATGGTTTTCTACGCCTCCCTGCCTTTGTAATGGACAATCCGATTACCGCCCGCCCGCCACGTATCCAGAAGCAGGGCATAATTTCCGTTAAAAAGGTTTTCCCAGACGGTATTATCATCGGGCCAAACAGCGTAAGAGATTGTAGCGGAAAATGAAAATGCGGGCATATCCCCCTGGGCAGGAACGGGTTCCATAGCGGCAATAGCTTCCAGGAGTTCCCGTGCGCTCGTTTCTGCAAGTGAAGGATCGCATTTATTAATAAGAACGCCGGATTCGTTACTCTTAAAGCGGAGAGGCCAGCCCCTGCCTATCCGGCGTATGGCGTTTTTCAGCACCAGGGCAATCCGTATCATGGCTTCGTCGCCAACGTTATGCCCGCGGGAATCCACCAGTATCTTGAAACGATCCGGTTTCACCATGATAAGAGCCGTAGGATTCTCCAGGATGCGGTTGATCTCTTCGGTAAGGAAGGACTGTTTCCACAGACCGGTACCGGGGTCTTCATAAGCGCGGCGGTGAAGTTCCTGTACCCAGGAAAGATTCTCCACAATGATCTTATGGGTTGCCTTGATACGGCTTGTCATCATCACAATAGAATTGAGAAGAATACGGCTTATAGTATGGGGTTCTTCCAGTGCAAACATATCCATTGTAAGCCCAAATCCGGGAAACATAACCAGCATACAATCCGTAACAGCTTCCGCGTAGGCATCGTATTCGGCGCCGCGGGCAAAATCGAAATCACCGATAGCGTCGCCAAGGGTGAAACGAGCCATCTCATCTTCCCCTCCGTCGCTACGCGGTCTTACAACACGTATAGAACCCTGCATAAGCATATAAAAATGTTCAGCGCGTTCACCCGGAGAGAAAAGCCTTTCCCCCTTGCGTAATTGCAGTACACTTGATCGCGAATGAATGAAATCTCTTTCCGCCGGCAGGAGTGCGGAAAACAATTCCGCCTTCTGAATCAATGAAAGATCGAACACACGCTGAATATCAGAATTTTGCATTCATATCCTCACTTTTAAGGTAGATTTCCCAAAAACTGAAGTTTCGAGAAATCCTCTAATAATTATATCGTTTTTTTACACAATAAACAATAGAGGGCGGTACTATTTCGTTAGATTTAAGAATAACCTTAACCTTTGACGGCGCCGACGGTAAGGCCCTTCACCACGTATTTCTGAAAAAGCATGGTAAGGATGATGGCGGGGGTAACGATGGCAACTGCGGCAGCCATGACGCCGCCCCAATCGACTTCCGCATAGGACATAAAATTGTAGACGGCAATAGGGAGGGTACGGGTCTTTTCGCGGCTTAAAACCTGGGAAAACATAAAGTTGTTCCAAGAAAAGATAAAACTTAGAGTGGTCGCGGTTACCGCTCCGGGCATGGACAGAGGCAGGATGATAGAGAGAAAGGCGCGCTGCCGTGTCGCGCCGTCTACCATAGCGGATGCTTCCATTTCAGGCGGGATAGTCTCAAAATAGGCGCTCATAATCCAGACAACTACCGGCAGGGCTATGAGCATGTGGGAAAGGATAAGGGCAACATACGAATCCATAAGGCGGGCGCGGGAAAAAACTATGTACCAGGGCATAAGAAAAGAAATGCCCGGCATAAGGCGGGCTACCAGGATAAGCATAAGGAGGCGTTTCTGGGCAAACCGCGCAATGGAATAGGCCGCGGGAAGCCCGATAACAAGGGAAAGAAATACGGAACAAAAGCCTACTATACTGGAATTTTTTAAATACAACAGGAAATTCTGTTCGCCAAAGACTTTTTCAAAATTCCGCAGAGTGGGCTTGAAGATCATTTTCGGCGGCCAGGAGATAATATCAACCTGGGTCTTAAATGATGACATAAACATCCACAGAAAAGGAAAGAGCATAGGAATAACGACAAGCAGGATGAGGAGGAAAAAAGCTATATTAAAAAGCAAAGGTTTTTTCATAAAAGTATTCCTATACGTTAAACGTTAAACTTTTTAGGAGCCTGATCAGGCTTCTAAAGTTCAAATTTCTTACGCGCCCCCATAACACCTAGACTGAATATCAGCACAATAACGAAGAGAAATACCAGCACGGCTGAGGAACGCCCCATCTCAAAGTACTCAAAACTCAGCTTGTAGGCCAGAATATTGAGTGTTTCCGAAGAATAGCCGGGGCCGCCCTTGGTCATGGCGTAGATTATATCGTAGGTCTTGAGGGCGTCCACAGCCCTTAGCACGATGGCGGTCAGGACGGTTGGCATTATCATAGGCAGGGTTATACGGAAAAAGGTCTGGCGGCCGCTTGCGCCGTCTACCATTGCCGATTCAAACGGCTCTGTAGAAAGGCCGGAGAGCCCCGCCAGAACGATGAGGGCTATCATGGGGGTCCACTGCCAAACATCCACCAGCATAAGGGAAGGAAGTACGGTTGCCGCCTCGGAAACCCAGCCGCTTTGGGGCAGGGTCAAGGTATGGAGCACATAGTTGAGAAAACCTATAGTCGGGTCGTAGAAAAGGTTAAAGACAATACCTATGGCCACCGGCGTTACCACCAAGGGCAACAGCAGGAAGAATTTCAAAAGATTCTTTAGGCGGAATTCACGGTTGAGTATAAGGGCAATGATAGTTCCTAAAACAGCCTCGATTGCTACCGCCCCAAAAGTAAACAGAAAGGTCCTCAGAATAGCGGCATGGAAGCGGGTATCTGTAAGTACCTTGAGGTAACTGTCGAAGCCGGCAAAGCGCATAGCTCTGCCGGACGTAAGGGTCCAGTCGGTAAAGCTGATAAAAAGGGTATAACAAACAGGGAAGATCATCAGAATGATTACAAAGATGATCGCAGGCAGGGGGAAGATATATTTAAGATTACGTTCAATAAAACCGCTTTTACCAACCACTTTGACCTCTCGCAGCCTGTGGGCTTTAGTGAATTTCCGCTCAGTGCGCCTTTAGCGCACTGAGCGGAAAAATCTTGATTGACGCGCAAGCCCCACAAACTCTTTGTATATTTACTTGCGCGAAGCGCCCTTATCTTCCGCCGTACTCGCCGTCCGCTTTAAGAAGATCGTTGACGCCGGCTGCTTTTTCCGCCGCCATCGCCGCAAGGCGGGGGGAAGCGCCCTTGGTATTAATAGACTCGATGATCACTTCACCGATAAGGTCCCGGGCCTTGCCGACAGAACTCATAAAGGGCCGGTCGTAGGGATACCCGTTCTTTGCGGCATGGGCCTGGGTCTCGATGATGCCGGGGTTCGCCGTAGCGCGTACCTGGGGATCGGCCCACGCTGAATTACGGGCCATCGTGATATTGGCGCCCATACCTTTAATGGCCAGTTCCTTGCTGGTGGCCCAGGTAAGGAACTTCATGGCCGCGTCGGGGTTTTTGGTCTTGCTGGAAATACCCATAGCCCAGGAAACCACGATGAAGGGGCTGTCTCCCTTGGGGCCTGCCGGGAGCTTGGCTACGCCGAAATTCTCCGCGGGTATCTGGGTCTTGGTAGGATCGATGATCTGACCGTAGAATACGGAGGCATCTGTCCACATGGCAAGCCTGCCGGCCTGGAGTACCGGCATAAGGGCCTCCCATGACATAGAAGTTATCCCTTGCGGACCGTAATTGCCCAGCAGCCTGCCATAGAATTGAATGGCTTCAACCGCTTCGGGCCTGTCAAATACCGCAACATTGTTATCCAGATACTTTCCGCCGTAGTTGTAGACATAGCTTGAAAGCTGGGTAACCGCGGCGGCGCCTGCCCCGCGTGAGCCAAAACCGGCGATACCGTCTTTGGTGAGTACCTTGGCCGCGTTTTCCAGTTCCGCAAAGGTCTTGGGGACCGAAAGCCCTGCCTGATTAAAAAGGTCTTTCCGGTAATAGAGTACCTGCCATTCGGTTACCAGGGGGACTATGTAGGCCTTACCGTCCTTGCGTCCTATATCCACCGTATTACTCGGATAATCCGAGAAATCGTAGGCGTCCAAGGGTGCATACCAGCCGTTCTTGTTGAAAAGAAGCGTTTCCTGTAGGGGACGGGTCATAAACACATCCACCGTGGAAGAACCGGTAGCGAATTCGGTGGTAAGCTGCTGGGTAAGCTGGGCTTCCTGAAGGCTTTCCACAATGACCCTGATCCCTGTATCCCTTTCAAATTCGGGGATCAGGGGTTTGATAAGTTCGCCGTATGGATGATTCGCCAGAAGCACCCGGATCTGCCCCGGCTGTCCTGCCTGAGCCCCGCCCCCGTCCTGGGCGCCGCGCGCAAAAACCGCGGCAGATACACAAACTGCCAATGCCAGAATCAATGTACGTTTCATAAAATTCTCCTCCTAAAAAAACAAATATAATTATTAAGTAAGTATGAAACGAATTCGGCCTATTGTCAAATGAAAATGTAACTTTAAAAAAACTAAAGCGATCTCCCCTGACTTCCCTCTCAGTAGAAAACACGTATATGTTCCGTCTCGGCACGGTGCTTCATTTTAACTATAAGTATCTGATCCCGCGTGGAATATATCCAGCCTGAAGAATCGTAGCGTTCAAACTGGGGATCGGTCCGGTAGTCAATATTGTAAAGCTGCATTTTCACAAAAGGCCGCAGCCCGCGTATTATCATATAGTGGGTCTCCCCTATCGGAAAAGAAGCCGATATATCCAGCACATTATTTTCCTGGCTAACGGAAATATCCCGCGCCGCGGTCCATGTCCACAGGCCGTTTACCACCGCGCCTATATTTATCGCATGGGAATAGTACTCACCCGGCGCAAGGGCCAGGTAAATCCGCGCCGCGCTCACCCGCGGGACCGTGTCGTCCTCGCTTATGCCGCCTTCTTCAGACAGGTTAAAAACCGCCGGTATCATCCCCCCGCTGTCTTCCAGGGCAAGAACGGACAGGATAAGCGAACGGCCCACCGCAGCCCAGGAATCAAGGCCGGCGCTCCCGGCGTATTCAGAAAGCGCCTTTCCAAGACGCATGCTGAATTCAATATCAGCTCTTGTCCCTAGAAATATAAAAACCTTGTCTCCATCATTATGCCTTTTTAACCCTTCGGTAATGATAAGGAAAGCCTGATTGATAAGTCTTTCAAAGGGATTTTCGGTGTTGGGGCGGTAGTACTTCCAGTCCAGATACCCCTCAAATACGGCGGGAATAAGCTCCGCACTCATGGTTGCAGGATCGATAGCATGGACTATACTTGTGCCTTCATCCATAAGATTGTAGTAGCCTCGTATAGCAAAAAATCCAAATACATGGGGCTCCCGCAGAAAATCCGTTGATTTCTCACTGATAAACTGGGAAACGCGCACAAGTTTTTCCTGTTCCGCTGCAAGGAAGGTTCGCTGCCCTGTTTCCATGCCTCCCAAAAACACCGACGAGCGGTAAGTTCTCTGGGGGCTGTTGATAAAGGCAGGCGCTACGGATGCGGCCGCCCCTTTCAGATTTCCCCGTGTTACCGCCTCTCCCAGATAGGCGATCACCGTTTCCTCATTGGTGTTCCTGGTGATAAGCCGGGCCCAAAGTCCATAATTCTGGTCCCGCCATAGGTCCACAGCCTCCTTATAGAGATGGGCGTCCGCAGCCTGGGGCAGTATGTAATCTTCCGGTGAAAAAGCCTTCTGTTCGGGTATAGCCGCATAGGATAAGGCCGCGCTGTCCTTTTTAAAAACAACGGCAGGCCGCATAGGATCAAACTGGGGCCGGTTAAAAGTATAATTCTCGCCATCAGCAATGATGATGAATTGGCCGTCCCCGAAATCCCGTACACGGGAAGTTTTCTGGGGCCGGTAGGGAAGTTCCAGCATTTCAATATCCTCGGATAGGTTGCAGCTTATCCTCAGCGCCGGTTTCTCGTTGAGCGTCCCCGATCCAAAGAAAAGTTCCGTTCCGTCACGGGTATAGAACAACACGGACTCGCCTTCAATCTTCATATATTCAGGAAGTACACCCACGATCTGCCCGTCAGTCTTTACAAGACTAAAGACATTGTTTTCTTCCTCCCCGCTCATGCGGAATTCCATCCCTCCAAAATACACAACTACCTCCCCGGTAAGATAGTACTGCCGTCTCTGAACTGTTTCGGCCTCGCCTTCAAGGGAAATATCTTCCCGCGGATAAGGTACAGGCAATCCGTCGTCATCAAGAACATACTGACCGGAGACAATCATATTACCGACCCGCTGGGTAAATCCTCCCTGCTTGGTAAACTGAACGATCCCCAGAACAATAAATACCGCGATATATACGGCAAAAAAACTGATAAAACGGGGAAATATAGGTTTTCTTATCATTTTTGCATATCCCTTTAACGGTTTAACCGTAAATGCCGATCTATTAAAAGACACACGTTATATACTTTGAATAACACCTGTTTGGATAAAAACCAATCGAGGGTTTTAAGTATATGTTGTAATATAATATGCGGATTCTTTATAATAGTAAAGGATGTGCGAAAAGCACGTCCCGCCTACTAAAGTAATCCGGTGTAGGCTCTTTTCGACAAAAGCGGTACTAGCAACAGGCTGCGGGGAATTGCGCTTAAACCGTATAAAAATTCACGAATGTGAATGAGGACCGGGTTTTGGGAATGGCTCCAATGTACCGGTCTATAAAATATAGAATTATTTTTAAACTTCATTTTTGAAGGAATTCCAATCTGTTTTCCCTGGAGGAATCGCTGTGCAGTATGTTCTCATCATTATTCTGGCTCTTTCTATGCTTTTTTCCTGTGCGACAAGAGGCAAACCAGGCCCCGAACTGCCTATGAAGGAATCTTCCGCTCCTATGGATATGCTTCCCCGCCAGGACTCCGCCGAGGCGAAGCCCCCGGAAGAGAAGACCGAGCCGCCTGAGAATTCTCTGGGCGGCGCCCCCGCAAACCTTTCACCTGCCGAGCTTCCTCCAACCCCGCAGGCCGTACCCGCGGAAAGCGCGGGGGCTGAAAAGCCTGAAACGGGGAAGTCTGGCGCCGTTCCCGATGGGGCCCTTTCCCAGGACACCCCCTTGCAGGCGCCCGCCCCGGAATCTGCCCTTTCACCAGGCGTCCCTGCGCCCCCCGATCCGGGGGCTGCCCTTTCCCTCGCTAATCCTATCCAAACTCTGCCTCCGATGACGGTGCTGCCGGAAATAGCCCAGTCTGCGCTTATCCCGCCCGAAATGACCTTGAAGGACACCGTGCTTCCCAATGAAATCACCCCGAATATGCGGCAGGTCCCCAGCACTATTTCTATATTACAGAATATTTCGGACAGCCTGAGTACCGGGGACTACGGCGCCGCAATAACTCTTTTTGATACTATTGAGCAGCAGGAGGCCCAAACACCGCAGATTCAGCTCTTAAAGGCTTCGGTACTGCTTTCGGCAGGCGATCTTAAAGAGGCCAGGGCCCAGATTCAGGCTATCCTTGTCAAAGACGCGGAAAATCTGGACGCACTCTTCCTGCTTTCCATACTGGAAGAAGCGGACGGCAAAGAAAGGGAACAGTATCAAATTCTGGAACGTATCCTTAAAAAAGCCCCCGGCTATATGGATGCCTTGGTAAGTATGGGCCAGATCAACATAAAGAGGCGTTCCTTCAAGAACGCGGCGGATTACTATGATAGAGCGCTGAAGGTCGATTCAAAAAGCGCCGATGCCCTTTTAGGCAGGGCTAATGTTTACTATCTTACCAAAGACAACAACAAAGCGGAGCCTCTCTATAATCAGACGGTAAGCCTTTACCCGAAATTGGCGGAGGCCTACACGGAACGCGCCAGGTTTTACCGAAGTACCGGAAAAAACAGCTTGGCCCTGGCAGATTTCAATACCGCAAAGAATCTTGATAGTGAAAATTACTGGATTGCTATTGATATGGGCAATACACTTCTCGATCTTAACAGGAAAACCGAAGCCTTGGCGGAATTTCAGCGCGCCGTCAGCCTGAACCCCGATTTCTTCCTGCCCTATGTGTATACCGCGGGCATTAGGGATGAATTAAGGGATTATAATGCTGCTGAAAAGGACTATACGGCCATAATAAAAATAAAGCCGACTTACTTCTATGCCTTTGAAGGCCTGGGTATAATCAAAATACGCAAAGGCGAATGGTTTGCGGCCCGGGACGCATTCCTTGAAGCGTACAAACGGGAACCGCGGGAGACCAGCTACGCCCTGCTTGCAAGTATCAGTTCAATTAAGGGGGGCAGACAGAATGAACAGCGGCAGTTACTGAACGATGCCATGAAAAAAGTCAATCGCGAATCTCTGGACTGGTACCTGCTTCGTCTGTATTATGATTATACCGGCTCGGTTTATACAGGTGATAGCAGTGTGGTAAGCCGTTTGGACAACGAGGTAGATTCCGTTATCAAGGCAAGAACAACTTACTATCTTGCCGTTTATTACGATCTAAGAAAGAATACAAAATTGGCGGAAAAATATTATCTTATAGTGAGGGATATGCAGTGCAGGTCTATACCGGAATGGCGGCTTAACGAGATAGCCCTTGAAGAACGCGGATTAAAGGATACGGGATTTTGACAAATTCTGATAACTTAGAGCGGAAGAGCTTCAGCATGATGCTCGAACTGCTCCAAGAAATAATCTATAAAGACGACAGAAAGTCCCTTGCAGATTCTTCTTCCGGTTCAGAACCGCAGGACTTTCCCAGCGTCCTTATTCAACCGCACGATTTTCCCGATCACGATGCGGTAGCCTCGGCTTTCGGCCTCTCCCTGCTTCTGGAGCACTTCGGCATTAAGTGTACGCTTTTCTATCGCGGCGGGATACGCAGCCATTCTATCAGGACCATGATAGAAAAGCTCCATATACCTATTAGAGAAGCGGCGGACAGCGTCCCGAATGGGCTTGAGCACCTGCCCTGTATTGTGGTAGACGGGAACCCGGTAAACACCAATGCCTATCCCCTCACAGACAACCTTTTCGCGGTGGTGGATCATCATCCTGCAAAAAAGGCCCCCGATTGCCCCTTCCCTGATATCAGGACTGATTATGGTTCCTGCTCCTCTATTATAGATTCCTACTGGGCGGAGATGAAGCTGCTGCCGGAAAAAGACGCGGCGACTGCCCTGCTGATAGGGATAGAGATGGATACGGATTTTCTTTCCCGCCGGGTGAACAGACCGGATCTTGATGCGCATTACCGGCTTTTCTTTACAGGCGATTGGAAATTCGGCGCATGTATCCTCAAAACATCCCTTTCTCAAAAAGACATCCCTTCTATCACCCTTGCGCTTGCCAATTCGCGCATAGAGGGTTCACTTTTTTTTACCGTCATCACGAAGGACACATCCCAGGAAGTTCTCTCTATATTGGCAGATTTCTTTCTGAGGCTTAGGGAAATTTTCGTTTCGGTAATCATAGAAAACGACGGCAGTACAAGCCATGTTTCGATCCGCTCCCGCGATCCGGCAATTTCTGCCGCCCGAATCATCCGTTCCGCGCTTAAAGGGATAGGCAGCGGCGGTGGACATGACCACATGGCCGGAGGTATACTGAATGCCGGCCTTGAAATTGATGAAGAAGAGCTTTTTACCCGTTTTAAAAAAGCCGTTTTAGAAGAACAGGAGATACAATGAATACGGTAAAGGATACCTGTGTAAAGGTAGCTATTGGAAACAGTGAGATCATACTTATAGGTACGGCTCATGTTTCAAGGGAAAGCATCACTGAGGTAAGCCAGGTTATCCGCGAGGAAAAGCCGTGCGCGGTCTGTGTTGAGCTGGATGAAGGCCGCTTTGCATCAATTACCCAGAAGGATAATTGGGAAAAGCTCAATATGGTTAAGGTTTTTAGGGAAGGAAAGGGGTTTCTCCTTATGGCCAACCTTGTCCTTTCCAGCTTTCAGCGCCGGCTGGGAGATGAACTGGGGGTAAAACCCGGCGAAGAGATGAAAACCGCGGTGGAGACCGCCCAGGAGATGGGCATCCGCTATGTTCTCTGCGACCGTGAAGTACAGACAACGCTCCGTAGGGCATGGGGCAAGTGCGGATTGTGGAACAAATGCAAACTGCTCTCATCCCTTGTTGCCAGCGCGTTTAGCACCGAAAAACTCAGCGAAGAAGAAGTTGAAAAACTTAAAAAACGCAATGAACTTGACGGCATGATGGCGGAACTTTCCGATTATCTGCCCCAGGTTAAAACAACCCTTATTGATGAACGGGATCGCTACCTTGCCGCTAAAATCTGGTCATCATGTACCGAGGCTGAAAAGGCCCGTACCGGGGAAGACGCCGTAAAAATAGCCGCGGTAGTCGGCGCGGGGCATCTTTTGGGCATTA
Source organism: Treponema sp. (assembly GCA_031274035.1). Lineage (GTDB taxonomy): Bacteria > Spirochaetota > Spirochaetia > Treponematales > Breznakiellaceae > JAISNI01. The sequence continues at coordinate 13,571 of JAISQR010000588.1, forward strand.
AAACGCATATCGAAAAAATTGCCGCCGGGGAAGAAAGCGTAGATGTTTCCGACCTTGAAACCATACCGCCCAAGACTTTTCCGTCCCAAGCGGCAGGCTGGATCGTCCCCCTCATCATCGCGGCCATTATCGTCCTGGGCTTTTTCCGCGCCGGCGCCGATCTGAGCTTCAGCCTGTTCCTTCGCTGGATACTCTGGAACGGCTCCCTTTCGGCCATAGGCTGTATAATCGCCTTGGGCCACCCCCTGTCGGTACTGGTCTCCTTTATCGGAGCGCCTATTGCTACCATCAACCCCTTTATCGGCGTGGGGCTTTTCTCGGGCGTTACCGAAGCTACCGTCCGTAAACCCCGTGTTTCCGATGCCGAAACAATATCCGACGCACTGTCCTCCCTCAAGGGCATTTACGAAAACCGTATTACCAAGGCGCTCCTCGTGTTCTTTCTCTCATCCATAGGCGGCATGATAGGCAACTTTATTTCTATACCGACCATGTTTGCCAGTCTTTTCAGGAACGGGTAAAACCAGCGCTTTAAAAAGGGGCGGCAGTGCGGCGCCCCTTTTATATTCCATTGGTTTAAAGATTAGCCCTTAACAGCGCCTGCCGAAAGGCCCTTGATAACCTTCTCCTGAGCAAACACATAGAAAAGCAGTACCGGCAAAGAACCTATCAGCACTGAGGTAAGTATAGCCGGAATATTAATCGATTCGTTACCATAAAATTGCCTCATACCCAAAGGCAGGGTATGCTTATCAGGGGTATTAAGCATGGTCATAGCAACGATAAATTCATTCCAGTAGCTAAGAAAATTCAAAATAGCGCAGGTAGAAATAGCCGGAACCGAAATTGGGACCATGATACTGAAAAATATCCTGAACGGCGACGCGCCGTCTATATATGCCGATTCCTGAATGCTGTGAGGAACCTCTTTAAAGAAACTGGTTATAATATAGATGGCAACCGGAAGCCCAAAACTGACATAGGGGCCTATGATACCCAAAAATTTGTTAGTTAAACGAAGGGCTTTATTCATTTGATAAATAGGAATTATGGTCGTATGAATGGGGATCATCATACCCACAATAATCAGTAAAAATATAATGCCTGATAATTTAAATTTTAGTTTTGCAAAAGCATAACTTGCCAAAGAAGCGCAAGCTGTGGTTAGAAAAACAGCAGAAAAGGTAACGATGATGCTGTTGCGGAAAAATATTAAAAAATTGGCGCGTAAAACCCGTTCAAAGTTATTAAAATATATTGTTTTAGGAAACCCCCAGAAATTCCCTGTCATATATTCCGTCATTGACTTAAAAGACATAAAAAATGTCAGCACAAAAGGAAACCCGAACAGTATTAAAAAAAATAAGGCCAATATGTAAAATGCTATCTTTTCTATAAGATTAACCTTCTGTATCATCATGATAGATTCCCCTCTTTTGTCCTGGTCATAAACCGGAAGATAATAATTACTACCATTGATATAAGGAACATACAAACCGCAACGGCAGAACCATAACCCATTCTTTCTTCGGTAAATGCCTTTTTATACATAAAGGTAGCCATCAGTTCCGAATAACCGTTTGGGCCGCCCAAAGTCATCACCCAAAAGAGGTCGAAATATTTAAGGGAACCAACTATCGAAAGAACCGCGGAAGTTTTGAGCGTTCCCGATAAGAGCGGCAGGGTCATAAACCAGAATTGCTGCCAGCGGGAAGCGCCGTCAATAGTAGCGGCCTCATACATTTCTTCAGGAATCCCCGACATACCCGCTCTAAGGAGAATCATATACTGGGGAGTATATTGCCAGCAAACGACAAAAAGCACCGCGAACATTACCACTTCCGTAGAACCAAGCCACGAAAGCGGTTTATCAGGACTTATAATTTTTAAAACCCAGTTGAAAATTCCGCTATAGGGATCGTACATAAGTATCCAGAAAAGGCTGGTTGCAACAGTTGAAAGCAGCAGGGGCATAAAATAGATAGTTCTGAAAAATTTAGTACCCTTGTATCCGGTATTAATTATCAATGCCAGTACCATACCGAAACCAAGCTGGAAAACAATAGAAACTATAACCAGTAGTATATTATTGGAAATAGCATGCCAGAATATTTTCTCTTGAAAGAGGTTGATAAAATTCTGCAAACCTACGTTTAAAGAATTTGACGCGGGGCCTACCCCATTCCAATGAAAAGTACTGAAATAAAAGGTACGAATTATACCGTTCAAAGTATAAGCACAGTATAATACCATAGCAGGCAGTAAAAAAAGAAATACAGTAAAACCGTTTATAAGGCGTTGCCTTGTTTTTGGTATCACAGAACCGCCTCCAAATCAAAATAGTACAGGAAAGGTTCCTTCAAAACTCACCGAGCTTTGAAGGCCGCTCCTCCGCCCCTATTAAAAAACTAAACAGGGGCAGCCAAAGTCCGCCGGACTTTGTAATGGTTTCGTATATAAATGAAAAAAACCGGCGCCTCTAAAAAACAACCTGGCTTTTTAGAGGCGCCTTTTTGTCCGGCAAACTTATCACCTCATAAGGAAGCCCTTACTAAATACCGGAATCAAACGCCTTTTGCATTTCATCGCCAACCTGTCTGGTGGTCATGGTCTTGGCATACAGAGCCTGGGTAGTATCTTTATGTTTTTCCGCCAAGGCAGGGCTTAAAGTTTGATCGATAAAATTCTGCACAAACGTAGCCTTATTCATCATATCCAATACTTCCTGCATGACAGGCTCGCTAGATTTAAGCCCCTGCCTGGTTGGAAGCTGGAACAGATTAAGATTTGCGGTCTGAAATTGCTCATCAGTCGCAAGAAAGGCGACAAATTTAGCGGCCATAGCCTTATTTTTGCTGGTATTCGATACTGAATACACACCGGCGCCGGCCAGGAAATCTGTTATTTTTCCCTTTCCGCCTTCAACTTCAGGATAGGCGGCTACACCGACCTTCTTAAAGAATTCAGGATTTTCGGTTCTAAAATTGGTAAGGTTTCCCGATAGCTGGAAATGCATGCCGTAGGTTCCGCTGTAGAACTGCATTCTTTCCCCGCCGGTATCAACATTTACACCATTGGCGCCTACCGGGAAATAACCTTTCACATTCTGATCCGCCAAAATCTGTCCGGCCCTGATAAAGGCTTCGTCGGTAAATTTCGCTTTTTTGTCTATTACCTGTTGGAAAATATCCGGCCCGCCGATGCGCATAGCAAGAAGTACAAAATGCGCGGCTCCAGGCCACTTGGTCAGATTCCCCAGGGCAAAGGGAGTAATTTGATTTGCCAGTAAGGTTTGCGAGACAGCATCAAGCTCGGAGAGCGTCTTGGGCGGCTGAAGATTATATTTTGCAAATATTTCTTTATTGTAAAAAAGCAATGTGGACGAAAGCATGTAGGGCAATCCATAAATTTTTCCGTCAAATGACGCAAACGCCTTATTAGCCGGGCCTATTATGTTTTCAACGCCTTTGGTTTCCTCGGTAATATCCGCCGCAAGCCCCGCGTCAACAAAGGATTTAAGCCAGCCGCCGCCCCAATTACGGAAAATATCGGGGAAATCATTGCCGCTAACCGTCTTTAGTTTGGTTTTAAACGGCTCGTTCTCGTAAAGGCTGGGAATAACACGTACACCAGGATTTTCCGCTTCAAAACGTTTTATAGCGTCCTCTAAAATAATCCGCCGGGCTTCTATGACTTCAATATGCCAGAAGTTCAGCGTGATCTGTTGCGCTCCGCCGCCCCCTGTCTGCGCCTGTCCGCCGTTTGCAAAGAGCGTTCCGGCCGTCATTGCCATGACAGCGGCCAGCAATACCGCTTTTTTCATCAATCTCATACTTTTCCTCCAGAAAATTATTATCGCCGGACCCCAAGGCCCGGCCTAAACCGGATCGCTCCGGTCTACATAACAGTAACAGACACCCTTTAACTATTCAAAGGCGCGGGCCGTTCGCAGGTACTCTTTACCTGGTAATAGATTCCCGATGCGGAAGCATCATGTATACCGTGCATTACATCAAGGACATGATAGGTCATTTCCGCCGAAGCGCGGTGCGGACGGCCTTCCGAAACAGCCTCGGCCATGTCGGTAATACCAAGCCCGCGGCTGTTTTCGGGGAAATTCCTAAGCAGGGGTATCTCCGACCAGTTTTCCGCACGGTATCGCTTAACATAGACCGGCCCTCCAAAGGTATTGGGATCCGGTACACGGAGGGTGCCTTCGGAACCGTATATCTCGATAAAGGGCAGGGTATGGGAATACACGTCGAAGCTGGTGATGACGGTTCCCACCGCGCCGGAGGCAAAATCCAGGACGCCGGCTATGTGGGTAGGAACTTCTACATCAATAACCGTTCCGTTAAGCGGTTCGCTTGTAATGGTCCTGCTCTGGAAGGATTGCTTTGCGGAACCTGAAACCCGAACCACAGGACCAAGGAGGCTCACCAGAGCGGTAAGATAGTAGGGCCCCATATCGAACATAGGACCGCCCCCCTTCTTGTAGTAGAAGGCCGGCCCTGGATGCCAGTGCTCATGGCCGTGGTTCGCCATAAACGCCGTTGCCGCTACCGGCTGCCCAATCCAGCCGTCGTCAAGGAGCTTGCGGCAGGTCTGTATACCGGCGCCCAGAAAGGTATCCGGCGCTCCGCCGACCCGCACCTTGTTTGCGGCGGCAACCTTCAGCACTTCCTCCGCCTCTTCACGTTTGGCGCAGAGGGGCTTTTCGTCGTACACATGCTTCCCCGCCGTAACCGCTTCCAGGGCAACCCCGTAGTGGTCCGGCGGCTGGGTAATATTGAGGATGATATCCACATCGGGACTGTTGATAAGATCGCTGGTTTTAAGGATATGCGGAATACCATAATCCGCATTGGCCTTGGCCGCCCTTTCATGGATAAGATCGGTAACAGCCGTTACCTTTATCCGCTTCCCAAACATACCGGTTAGATTCTTCAAATAAATACCGCTGATATTCCCAACTCCGACAATACCTATACGCTGGACACCCATTTAATACATCCCCTTTTCATTCTTCCAAACATCAACCGCAAGCCCCTTCTCCACAGCGATACGTTTACTGTCCGCCGCCCAGAGCAGGCCCCGCTTCATAAGTTCCCATGCCTCGGGAATATCGAATACATCGTTATGATGCCCCAAGGCGTTGTAGTATACCCGTCCCCAGCCCCACTTACGGGTCCAGACCTGGGGTACGTCCACTTCGCCGTTGGCCGAATGGTACCAGTGCACCGTGGGGAAGCGCGTTGTGGCCAATACCTCGTTGGCAGGATCCACATGCAGGTAGTACTGCTCGGAACATACGTCAAAATCACCGATCCCCTCGGTTAAGGGATTGGATTTACTTATGATATTGACACGGTACTTAGTCCCGTCGCAACCCGGATGCGCAACCCAGTTCGCACCGGTTAAAAATTGATACCCTACATTGTTTCTAAACGCATCGCACATACCGCCGTGGCAGCCGGCAACCCCTACACCCGAACCGACAGCCTCAAGCAGAGGTTCAAAGTAGGGTTTGGGGAGTTCCTCTTTTGCCATAGTCCAAACAGGAATAAAAAGATCAAGGCCCATAAGTTTATCCTTATCTTCAAGCACCTTAACAGAATCAGCGGTCTCCACCTCAAAATCGCTGGATTCTAGGAATTTTTTAAACCGTTCCGTGATAAGTTTGGGTTCGTGCCCATCCCAGCCGCCGCAAAGAATCAACACTTTACGTTTCATTTCCGCATCCTTATTTCCTTATAAATTTTTAAAGGAATCTAATATAAAACACTACAATATTTCAAAACAAGATTTCAAATATCTTGTATGGTAGAATTATATACTCTTTCTTTTTTCTTGGCAAGAAAAATATTGCAACTACTCAGGATTACCGCGGTATATCCAACGAAAAATCGTAGATGGGCGGGCCAGTTCCAAATTCGGTTATTTTGGACTGGCTCTTGCGGTTTTTCGGGTTAAAGCCTTGCAAAACCGCTGTTTTCATAGGTTGCAGTTACAAAAAAAATCTTAATTTTTTTTGTAACTACCCGATTATAGAATAAGAGAGGGTTAAAATGATTCGAGGAGTACTTTCTACATCCGCAATTCCCAGTATAGGATATGCAATTTCCGCATCCAGGGAAGGGAAAATGTCTCTGCCGGTGTCTCAAAGCAACCTGCTCTATTCTCATTTTAAGCATGTCTCCGGTGTAGCTGTAAATGAAGGGCAGCGAGGCGTGGCAATTACTAAACTTAAAATACTTGACGTGCTGATTGAACAGCTTGTTCAGATAAAACGGAACGACGGATCGATTCAGACCCTCAATAGCAACTTATCGGACGAACATATCGATGCTTTAATTGTACAGTATGAAAACCAGATCCGTGCAACTAAGGCTGCGGCGGTTGCCATGCCGTATAATCCTGCTCCTATTGCCCCTGCCGGCGCTCTGGTTAATCTGATGGCATAAGGAACTCTTAAATCAGCGGCCTATTGTTTTGCGAATCTGTACGAATTTCAAGGAAGTTGCAGGCTGATGGTAAGTCGATGAACTGCCGCTTTATATTTGTCCATGATACAATAATACGCTGGGAGTTTGTTGCGCTTCGCATATAAAATGGCATATGTTTTGAGGAGCAGGCCGAATTGCTTCCCCATATCAAGCGGAAACAGGTTCATTCTGCCCGCTTCCACCCCTGTTTTCCCTTCTATCCTGAAAATGACAGCCCTCCTGCCGTACAGCAAGAATAATCTCTTCATGTTATAGCTCAATACTGCCAAGCAGCATTCGGTTCCTATGAACAAAATTTTTATTCGATTCTTTTATTCCCAGGAAGAATCTTGGGGATGATGGATACTTCTTTAATGAACAATATTGACAAATATCAGCTATCTGATATCATTTCTACTTGAATCATTGGGGTAAAAAAACCAAACTAGTATTAAGATAAATTTTTCAGGATTAGTTTTAGAAATACCTAAATGAACCTTATATTATGAGTGGAGGTAGTGTAGTGGCGTTAATGAGCATGACTTCTATCCCTAAAAAGGAAAAGATAACTGATATGGTACTTGCCCAGATCAAGGATTCTCTTATGAAGGGGGAACTGAAACCAGGAGACAGACTTCCTGGAGCAAGCGAGATTGCAAGGAATCTGGGGGTTGGCATCTCTTCTGTCCGCGAGGCTATCAAAATGCTGGAAAGTTTGGGCGCGGTGGAAGCCCGGCAGGGTGAAGGCACCTTTGTATGCAATACACTAAGGGAAGGGGCTGCCAATGCTTTTGAGATACAGCTTATTCTGCTCCCCCAAACCGCGGAATACCTGACCCAGTTTAGGGAAATGTATGAAACAGCCTTTACCCATCTTGCCTTGGATGTAGCAACTGAGGCGGACATGAAACAGGTTGAAGCCTGTGTTATTAAACTGGAAGATAAGATGAAAGCGCAGTCCCCGGATGTTCCGGTTGAAGCAGGGGATGAACTGGAATTTCACCGTGCGGTCCTCTACTGTACACATAATCCCTATATCATCAAAATTGGAGAAGTAGCCTTGGAGTTGTTTTTCGATGCGGTACAGGATAGGCTCGCCCCTCTTAAAATAAGCGATGCTGCCGAGGATCACCGTAATATTTACGAGGCTCTCCTCCACAAAGATTTGGACAGGCTCCATAAGGTATTCCAGAAGTGCTTTCCTGCATGGTATGCGCGTTTGGCGCACCACTAGCAGCCTGTTGCACTTGTGGATTTTTTGCATAAATATGCAAAAAATCCCGATCAATGGGCATGCTGTACTCTTCGAGTATTCGGAGTTTGTAAGGTATAAATATTCATATTTATGAATATTTATACCATTTTATGCGCGAAGCGCAACAAACTCCTAG
>JAISQR010000589.1 GCA_031274035.1 Treponema sp.
TTGTTTTTCAGAAGGGAGGTTTTGAACATGAGTGAAATGTCTGAAGAAATACGCCGGTTCAGCAAAAAAAGCAGCGGCGTGACCCTGCGGAATATTACAAAAATTTTTCCAACCCCCGAAGGCAGGGGGGAGACCGTTGCGGTAAATCATATTGATCTGGATATTGCCGACGGCCAGCTTGTTACCCTCTTGGGGCCTTCGGGCTGCGGCAAAACCACCACCCTGCGGATGATCTCCGGTTTTGAATACCCCACGGCGGGACAGATTTTTATCGGCGGCAGGGACGTAGCCAATGTGCCTCCCAACAAACGGGGCATTTCCATGGTGTTCCAGAGTTATGCCCTGTTTCCCCATCTGAGCATCTGGGAGAATATCGCCTACGGTCTCAAGGTGCAGCGTCTGCCGAAAACCGAGGTCCTCGCCCGTACCGGCAAGGTTATTGAACTGATGCAGCTTACAGGGATGGAAAGGCGTTTCCCGAATCAGCTTTCCGGCGGACAGCAGCAGCGGGTGGCCCTGGCCCGGGCCATTGTTATTGAACCTCAGGTGCTTCTTTTTGACGAGCCCCTTTCAAACCTGGACGCCAAACTGAGGGAACATATGCGGGACGAACTGCGGGCATTGCAAAAACGTCTTGGGATCACCAGCCTGTATGTTACCCATGATCAGATGGAGGCGATGGCTATTTCCGATCTTGTGGTTATCATGAAAGACGGCGACCTGATGCAGATAGGCGCGCCCAAAGAAATTTATGAATATCCCGCCAGCAAGTTTGTGGCCAACTTCATAGGCAAGGCGAATTTTATTCCCGGCGTTTATGAGGGTAAGGAAGGCGCCGCCGCCCGGGTCCGTGTGGGCGGCCAATCCTTCAAAATACCGAACCCCGGTAAAACGCAAATCGAAGAGGGCGGAACATGCTGTCTCGCCTTCCGGCCCGAATCGGTTAAGCTTTCCAAGGGCGAGGCCGGGATTCCCGGCACAGTTAAACGGGTAACTTTTTTAGGTTCCAATGTGGAATATGAACTGGAAACCGACGGCGTTTCATTGGTGATCGAAATTTACAACCCCCAGCTTTTTACCAGCTACGGCGAAGGAGAAAAAGTGAACGCCGTACTGGATATTGAGTGTGTCCGGGTGCTGCCCGATACTCCTCTTGATGGGAATTGAAAACCCGCAAATTCTGGCTGTCAAGCGCGGGAAAAAGATGTTTTTTTCCCGCTTAATTAACGGGTAGCCCCCTAGCAGCCTGTTGCGCTTCGCGCATAAAACCTCCAAAAATCGTATAAATTTGCAATTTATTGCAAATTTATACGATTTTTGGGCAAAGCCCCACAGGCTCCTGGGCATTAGTGCTGATGATTGTTCTTCCATATTGGTTCCCCCCAAGAAACCATGCCAAGTTTAGCTCTTTTTACATTTATTTATATGCGCCGGCCCTGGATTTAGTCTTGATCTTCATGGGAATCCCTTTTATATTATTAGTAATGGGTGTATTAACCAGCCAAAAGATAACCAGCTATTACGAGCGTTTTAAGGGAATTAATGTTATCTTTACCAAAGAAATAATTCAAGTTGCTGGGCTTATTACTCAACAGATATATATTAAATGTGGAGGCGTTTTTTGGCCCTGTGTGATATATTCTTCTTCTTTTCAAGGCGCTAAGATAATTGCGAATATCAAATCGGGGCTTATTGAGAAACTTAAAGATGTAAATAATTCCATAAGCCTGCGTTTAAGTTTTATGAGTTCTGAAACCGAAAATCCGGTTACCTTTTTTGTATCGGCGCATACCATAGGTTTTAGTCCTTATGGAGGCTCTGAGGATGTAGCCCTTTTTACCCTCGAGTACAACCAGAGGCCGCCGGATGATCTGATTGAAATTATGGGGCGGTTTCTCGATGCCAATGTAAATTCATCAAGACGGAAGGATGAACGGATATTAATTACTTCCGATTCCATCCGCCGTCTTAACCTTCTGTCCAAGGAATGTACAGTTTTTATTCAGGGGGTGCCCCGGCGCTGTATACTGCGGGATATATCATTTTCAGGGGCAAAGCTCATCATGATGGGTGTTGCAAAATTCCTTCTGAACCGGGAAGCCGGTATGCGTTTTGACTTTGACGATCCCAAGAAGAGTTTCCTGGTTAAAGGCAGGTTTATTCGGGCTGAAAACGTTGAAGGCCGAAAAGAGCTGGTAGCTCTTGTCATAGAATTTGATGAAGATTCAATCCCTATGGGGTATAAGATACGTATCAACGATTATTTAAGTTCCGTAAGAGTAGATATTCATCCTGAAGACGCCTCCGGCGTCTAATCGATTTTTTCTGGATTTTTAAAGATGACTGATAAACCAAGCCGTATTATCTATATAGCCGTATCCGAGGATCTGAAGAGCCGTCTGGATGCCTTTTGGAAAAAACAGGGCCGTTCTCACGCGCTGTTTCATGGACAGAACGGCTTTAAAGAGGATGCGGAAAATTTTTCCATAGATCCTTCTATCCCTATTCCTGTAGAGCTGCTTCCCGGTGAAACGGATCTGAATACGGAGACCCTCTCTTTGGAGCAAATACTCTCAGGTATGATTCGGATTATCACAACGCCTCCATCCGATCTGGAATTCAGCCCTGAAGGCGTCAATGCAGGAAAAAAAAGAAAGTTGGATTTGGATGATATAGCGTATTATCGCGGTTTTGTCCTTGCCCTGAAGCCGGACATACAGCGGGAATTTACCAGCGCCGCGATCTTTAAGGCGGAAAACGGTGAATATGACCTGGCGCTGGAGATATGCGATGCCCTTGCGGGCCTCTTCCCCGAATCCCCCTTTCCGCGTTTTAACCGTGCGTTGATCCTTGAAAATCAGGCTAAGGTTTTAGAATCGTCAGGGCGGGAAGAAGAGGCGGAAATCCAGTTTGATCTTGCTTTGGCAGCGTGGGAAGGGCTTCTCAAGGCGGATTCCCCCTTTCCCCTTGCGTTTTTTAACGCGGGCAAGTTCTTTATGTACCGGCAGAATTATGCAAGGGCCAAAGAGTGTTTTGCCTCGTTTGTCGTCCTGTCCGGCGATTCCGGCGATATAGAAAAAAGGCAGGAAGCAGAGGCGTTGATCAAGGATATCACCCAATCCAGCCTGGACGATACCCTTTTTAAAGAAGCCTACGATTACATCCGTATGGGGAGGGAACAGGAAGGCCTCCTTAAAATTCGGGAATTCCTTAATATCCAAAGCACGGTTTGGAATGCCTGGTTCCTCCTGGGCTGGGCCTTGCGCAGGCTGGGCCGTTGGGAGGACGGCGCGGCAGCCTTCCGTAAGGCCGTTGAGTTGGGGGCCGATAACAGCGATACCTTGAATGAACTTGCCATTTGTCTGATGGAATCAGGCGATCTGAAGAGCGCCCGCCGAGAACTAGAAAAAGCCCTTTGGAAAGATCCTGAGAGTATCAAGATCATCTCCAACCTAGGGGTGCTGGCGCTGAAAAACGGCGATGACGACGAAGCTGCGGGGTTTTTCCGCACTGTTCTGGAGCTTGCCCCCGGCGATCCTGTCGCCCTGTCCTATCTGGAAACCAGGAAGTGATGTTTTATGGAATTACAGGGTAAATTTGGAAAGGCCGCGGTTTACACCGATGTTATTGAACAAGAAGCAATTTCTCAAATTATAGAGATACTGAACCAGCCTATGATGGAAGGCGTAAAGGTGCGGATCATGCCCGATGTTCATGCCGGGGCCGGAATTGTTATAGGGTATACCGCAACCATCAATAATTATATCGTACCAAATTTTATAGGGGTGGATATAGGATGCGGCCTTACAGCCTTACCTCTGGGAAAAACGGATGTGTCTTTCCCCGACTTTGATATATTTATACGCAGCAGTATACCCAGCGGGTTTTCCGTCAACCAGAAGGTTGATAATCAGCAAATAGCACGGATACTGTCATCCTTTGCCGGCATCTCGTACAATGAATTTGAGACGGCTATCGACGAGATAGCCCTGCGGGTAGGCGGAAAAAACAGACTGCTTAATTCAATCGGGTCATTGGGCGGCGGAAATCATTTTATAAGTATAAATGAGGATTCAGATGGGAATAAATATTTTGTAGTTCACTCCGGTTCCCGTAATTTTGGGAAATGTATCGCGGAATGGCATCAGAAAACAGCGCGAACCCCTGTACCGCCGGAGGACATGAAGGCGGCAGTTATGGAGATAAAGGCAAAAACCCCGAAAGAAAGTATAGCCGGGGCTATTCAGAAATATTACGATGGACTTCCCCGAAAGGTGAAGAATTTGGAATATCTGGAAGGCAAGCAGGCGGCGGCGTATTTTGCCGATATGAAAATAGCTCAAATTTACGCCCAACTCAACCGGCGTACTATCGTCTCCCGTGCGGCCAAATTCTTTAGTATCACCTATACGGAAAAATCCTTAATTGAATCCGTCCATAATTATATCAATTTTGATGATGGAATAATCCGCAAGGGGGCTATATCCGCCCATAAGGGGGAAAGGATCATGATCCCCCTCTCTATGGCCGACGGAATACTTTTCTGTGAAGGGAAGGGAAACCTTGAATGGAATCAGTCTGCTCCGCACGGTGCGGGCCGGATTATGTCCCGCGGAAAGGCCAAGGCGGCTATTAACATCGCTGACTATGAAAAGAGGATGCGGGAAGCCGGGGTTTGGACTTCGTGCGTGGGGCAAGAAACCCTGGATGAAGCCCCGCAAGCCTATAAGGACCCCTCGGTAATAATAGAATCCATAGGCGAGACCGTTACTATTCTGGATCGCTGGAAAGAAATTTATAACTTCAAGGCTCACTAGGAGTTTGTTGCGCTTCGCGCATAAAATGGTATAAATATTCATAAACATGAATGCGAACCGGAGGTTCGATTATACCTTACAAACTCCGAATACTCGAAGAGTACAGCATGCCCATTGATCGGGATTTTTTTGCATGAAGGTGTGCCCAAGGCACACTGAGCAAAAAATCCACAAGTGCAACAGGCTGCTAGGCAAAGCCCCTCCGACTCCTGACAGACTGTTGTATACACTAGCCTTTCTCCGCTTCTACGGGATTCCGCAGAACGCCTATCCCCTCAATTTCTACCTCCACAACATCGCCGGGATGTATGGGGCTAATGCCCTTAGGCGTACCGGTAGCTATGATATCCCCTTCTTCCAGGGTAAAATGCCTGGAAATAAAGGCAATCAGGCGCGGAACGCTAAAGATCATGTCCCCGGTATTTCCTGACTGCTTGATCTCCCCGTTGATCCTGGACTGGAGATTGAGTTTCTGGGGATCCCCTATATCCTTATGGGAAACTATGACAGGGCCTATGGGTCCAAAGGTATCCAGCGACTTGCCCCGAAACCAGCCGGAGGGATCGAGGTACTGGAAGTTACGCTGGCTGACATCGTTGAAACAGGTATAGCCCAGAACATAATCAAATGCGTTTTCTTCCGGTATGTGCCGCCCCCGTCTTCCGATTATGACCGCCAGTTCCGCTTCGGGATCGACCCTCGCGTCCTCAAAATGGTACTCATCTATCAGGGCGGGAATGATAATTGCCTCACCCGGACCTATAAGCACATTAGGGGTCTTGGCAAATAATACCGGTTCAGCAGGAACCTTGTTCGGCAATTTCTGGCCCGAAACGCTTTCCTTTACATGTTCGCGGTAGTTAAGACCCACAGCGATTATCTTTGCGGGGGCAATACCGATCTTCTTGCCGGTTCCGGCCAGAGGAAGCTCTATCATATAATTCTCCTATTGTTATGAAGGGTTGCGGCTGTCAGACTCTCCAAAAACAGTCTTTTTATAGTCTTCCATTACGGCATTTTCGTCAAGGGCGCTAGGCGGAAGCGGCTTAAAAGAAAGCCTGCCTTTAAGGGCGGAAGCGATAAATACGGTTCCCGGCGGATAATCCCCCTCCAGGATCAACTTGGAAAGGGAATCTTCCACTTCCTTTTGAATAGCGCGCCGCATGGGTCTTGCGCCGTACTTGGGATCCCAGCCTTTCTCAATAAGGACCTTCTTTGCGGCCGGTAGAATACGGAAATGATAACCCTGCTCGGTCAGGCGGGATGAAAGTTCTCTAAGTTCCAGATCGAGAATATACTCAACCTGCTTCATAGTCAGGGGATGAAATACCACTACGTCATCCAGACGGTTAATGAATTCAGGATTAAATATACGCCGCAATTCCGAAAGAGCCATAGTCTCGATCTCTTTCTGATTCATAATGCCGGAACCGGCGCCGAAACCAAGCCGGCTGTCGCGGGAGATTTCCCTTATCCCCGCGTTACTGGTCATCACAATAACGGTATTACGGAAACTTACCGTATGCCCCAGATTATCCTTAAGCTCCCCTTCCTCCAGTACCTGTAAGAGCAGGTTGAAAAAATCATGATGGGCTTTCTCAATTTCATCAAACAGGATAACCCGATAAGGATTCCTCCGTATCTGCTCGGTAAGGCTTCCCCCTTCTTCGTACCCTATATAGCCGGGAGGGGCGCCCACAAGCCGCGATGTATTGTGCTTTTCCATAAAATCCGACATATCAATACGGATAAGCGCGTCATCGGTGTTAAAAAGGTAAGAGGAGAGGCGCTTTGCAAGCAGGGTCTTTCCAACACCGGTCGGGCCCAGAAAGATGAACGATCCCAGGGGGCGGTGCGGAGAAGAAATACCCACCCGCGACCTTCTGATGGCCGAGGCGATGCGGTTTACCGCGTCATCCTGCCCGACAAGAGCCTTGTGGAGCTCTTCTTCCATACGGAGAAGACGTTTTGATTCCTGTTCCTCAAGATGGGTAAGAGGTATTCCGGTAATTTCCGCAAGAACGTTACGTATATCCCCTTCGTCCACAAGGGCCTTGTCTTTTTTGGCGGCCTGTTCCCAGACTATTCTGACCGAATCCAACCTTGAACGGAGCTTGCGTACCTGATCCCGCAATTGCGCGGCATGTTCATAATCTTGAGCGGAAACCAAAAGGCCCTTCCGCTCAATCATCTCCGCTATATCGGCTTCTATATTACAGAGATCTGGGGGCGCCCTCCCCTGATCAAGTTTTCTCATGGCCCCCGCTTCGTCAAGCAGATCGATAGCTTTGTCGGGCATAAAACGGCCCGTCAGGTAACGCTCCGCCAGTTTTGCCGCACTGCGAACAGCCTCTTCGGTATAGTGTACATTGTGATGTTCCTCATAGCGGTACTTAATCCCCATAAGAATTTCAACAGTCTCTTCTAAATCAGGCTCTTCAACCAGAATTGCCTGGAAACGGCGTTCCAACGCGCCGTCTTTTTCAAAATGTTTGCGGTACTCCTGAAGGGTCGTAGCCCCTATGCACTGAATCTCCCCTCTGGACAGGACAGGCTTGAGCATATTGGAAGCATCCATAGTCCCCTCGGCCCCTCCCGCCCCGATAATTGTATGGATTTCATCTATAAAAAGGATGATGTTTCCGGTCTGCTGTATTTCCCTAAGCATCTTCTTGATACGTTCTTCAAATTCCCCGCGGTATTTAGTACCGGCCACCACCAGCCCTATATCCAGGGAAAGTATCCGCTTTCCCGCAAGGGCTTCCGGTATATCTTCCTGTGCAAAAAGCTGAACAATACCTTCTACAATAGCGGTTTTACCGACCCCCGGCTCGCCTATCAGGACGGGGTTATTTTTGGTACGCCTTGCAAGGATACGCAATGCCCGTGCTATTTCCCGCTTCCGTCCCACCACCGGGTCCTGCTTTCCCGACCGGGCAATGGCGGTAAGGTCGCGGGAGAATTCATCCAGAGTTGGGGTAAGGGTCGGATAAACTGCCGCCTTAATTCGGGAAATATGAGGCGCCTTGCGCATTCCGGGAAATTCCACCGGTGTTTCCCCTTCCCGTTTTTCATTATTCCGTCTTGGCTGATACTCATTTATGGGATAAACCGATACCCATTCCCCGCGGTCTAAAAACTCGCCGCCTTCCGATGGATTACGGGGACGGTTAAATGTAGTCTGAACCACAACCCTGAGCATGTCGGCGTCAACAGACCGCTCTTTAAGGTAAAGCTGCACGATGGAATCGGACTCTTGCAAAGCCGCAAACATGAGATGCTCGGTTCCGATAGAATCGTTCCCCATATTAAGGCGTTCTTTGGACGCCTTTTCCAACAGCTCGCTGGACCGTTTTGAGAAGGGAATATCACCGGAGATTATAGACCCTCCATAGGGGATTGCATTTTCCAGGGAGCGCCGAAATTCCATAATATTTATATGCAGAACGCGCAGCGCCTGGCAAGCAATCCCTCCACCCTCTTTAAGGATGGCGATGATAAGATGCTCCGGTTGAATCTGACCGGAATTGAAGCGCCGTGCTTCTACCGGTGCATCATTATACAGTATGCGCTGAACACGCCGACTTAAATTTTTATACAAGGGACCCTTCTTGTTTAAGGTACATATTGAGATAGACAAATTAAGAATAATGTATTATTTTTTATTTTTCAACAGGAATAATCCGTATCTTCAGGGCGAGCGCATTAAAAATTCTCCAATTGGCTATAAAGTTGGCACGATCTATGCCATGATAAAGCAAAATTGATTTTCTGGAGGGGGATCATGGAAACAAGAACCATAGCGCCGCTGGCGGAGTATTTCAAGGACGTGAAAGACCCGCGCATAGAGCGGAAAAAGTTGTATCCTTTGAACGAAGCCATCATCATTACGATAGTGGCGTTTATGAGCATGGCTGAGGGCTAGCAGCCTGTTGCACTTGTGGATTTTTTGCATGAATATGCAAAAAATCCCGATCAATGGGCATGCTTTCGGAGTTTGCAAGGTATAAATATTCATAAATATGAATATT
>JAISQR010000590.1 GCA_031274035.1 Treponema sp.
TTTGCAATTTATGCAAAAAATCCCGATCAATGGGCATGCTTTCGGAGTTTGTAAGGTATAAATATTCATATTTATGAATATTTATACCATTTTATGCGCGAAGCGCAACAAACTCCTAGATAGCGTAAAGTTTCCTCGTTTTCCCGCGAATCGATGGTAAAGGCGGTTCCCGCGCTGTTGAGGAATCCGCCCCCGTTTTGTACGGCGGCCTTGTAGAACTCGTGGAACGACGCTGCCTGATAATAACCAAAAATAGTACTGTCCAAAGCCCGTATCTTTACCGCGGCAGCCATCGCGTCCGCCCATTGCCAGTCGTCGTTGGGGTATGGAATACCGGCCCGGTCAAACAGATCCTTGTTATAAATCAAAACGACGTTGGAAAAACTGTTGGGTATGCCGTACTGTTTGCCCTCTGAACTGAACGCATCCAGGGCCATTTTGTTGTAGACCGACATATCAAGCCCGGCTTGGGTGATAAGCGCGTCCAGTTCTTCAAGGGCTCCCTTTTTGGCATAGGCGACAAAATTTTCAAAATTAAGTTCAAAAACATCCGGCGCCTTTCCCGCCGAAACCTTCGCGGCAAGCTGAACAAAATAATCATCGTAACCGTAGGATTGCAGATTGATGGTTACCCCGGGATTTTCCAAGGTATAGGCGTAGATCATCTTTTTTAAGTAGATTTCGTTATCGCCGCTCCCCGAAAACTGATCAAACGTGATGGTAATACCGGCTTCTCCGCTCTGGGAAGCGGAGGGTTTTTTAGCCGGACAGGCGGCAAAAACAGAAACAGCGGCCAATATGAAAAGGGACAGTTTTAGTCCCCCCCGTAAATTCTTCATACAAAACTCCCTTATAAATTCTTTATAAATTAAAAACAATACTGATAAGACGGTTGGCCCGTGTATACCCGTATTGCTTTTCCGGCTTTTTTGAGGTAGGCTTGTATGGAAACAAGCGCTCGCTTTGTTTTATGGATAAGGCGCCCTGCAAGAAACCTTATCCCCCGTTGTCCGCCCTCGCGGACAGCGGGATTTTTCATTCCCTCATAGCTGCCTCCTTCCCCCGGCAAGGTCCCGGACCGAGCCGCGTTCGACAATTTCAACGTCCAATATCTCTTCTCTTGGGGCAATGTCCGGGTTTTTAATCTTTTCCACCAAAAGTTCCACGGCAATCTTGCCCTTAAGGGCGACATCCTGGCGGATGGTGGTAAGGGCCGGGATCATATACCGGGATATTTTGAGATCATCGAATCCCATTACGGAAATATCCGATGGAATCCCCATGTTTCGCTCAGAAAACATTTTCATCGCCCCCAGGGCAAGCACATCGGCAGCGGCAAAAATAGCGCTGACCTTCTTTTGCCGTGAATCGAGCAATGCCTCCGCTAAAAGCCGTCCGCTTTCAAAACTAATGGTGCCTTCGAATACATTTTTTCTATTAAAGCGAAGGCCGTGTTCTTCGACGGCCTTCCGGTATCCTTCAAGCCGTTTTTCCATCACCCCTTTGCCGTGAAGTTTGCCGCAAAAAAACGCGATATTTTCGTGTCCTTTTTCGATAAGATAGCTTGCGGCAAGGCAGCTTCCGTAAATATCATCAATGCGGACATTTGGCGGCTGTACGGGAGGGCCGTCATTGATTTCGCCGCAATAACTGTCGATCAGCACCAGGGGGATCGCGCTTTTTTCGATCTCCCGCAGTGAATCATCGGGGTAGACGCCAATGGCGATAATTCCGTCCAGGCTGCGTTTCCGCGCAAGCCTGATGTAATTCTCGTTGATCCCCGCGCCGGAAATCAGGAGATGGTAACCGGCGTTCCGCGCCTCGAACTCAATGGACCCGAGTATCTCACCATAAAAGACGTTCTCAAACATCAGGCGGCTGCCCGGCTCCGTCTGGGGGATCAGCACGCCGATAAGCAGCGAGTCCGAAGAAAGCCCCCGTGCGTTCATATTCGGAACATAGTCAAGCTTATCAATCGCGGCGATAACCCGCGCCTTGGTCTCCTTGGGAAGCTCTTTCTTTCCGTTGAACACATAGGAAACCGTCGCGGAAGAAACCGCGGCCTCCCGGGCCACATCACGGATCGTTATACGCTTATGTTTGCTCATTTAGTTAACCGTTTAACCAAGTATAAAATCAATTTTTTATTGCGTCAAGTGATTTTTTTATGTTTTTTTAGCGGTTGTTTGATGGTTATAGTGTGTTATGTAGAAGGGGGTCTGTTAGCGCCAAGTAAATTCCTATGAACGCGGACCTTTGGCCGGCGTTCACTTAGCAGATGACAAAACTCCTAGGAGCCTTTGGGAGTTTTCAAGGTATGAATATTTATACCATTTTATGCGCGAAGCGCAACAAACCGCTGGACGGCTCGTTTTATTCGGATTATGCTGTTAGTATGAATGACGGTAAGAGCAGTCGGCGCCTTGTATTAGAGGCGTTTATTCGGCGTATCTCTCAGAAACCAGGCGGGGTTTTTAAAGCATTTCTCTTATTTTTTTCCCCAGGTTTAGCAGTTCTTTTGTTTCCGGTGCGGATGAGCGCCCAGGAGAGTCCGCCGGGCGCTATTTTTGCGCCCTTCATTTCCCGGCTTTCCGCGGAGGTAAAAAGTCCCTTTGTCCGTTTAAGTTGGATCGATTCCCCCGACATCAAGGGAACGGTGTATATTTACCGCTCAAACACGCCCATTACTGCGGAGTGGGCCGCTGCGAATGCGGCGGTCATCGAGGCGCCCTACGGCGTACAATCTTATATAGATGAAATCGAAACCAGCGGAACGATCTACTATTATATTGCCGCAAGTGATGAGGCAGGGCAAAAATACAACCTGGTACTTCCCTATAATAACAGCATCAGTGTTACGATAGGGGAAGGTGAAGGCGGCAGCGCTCTTTTAACGGAAGCTGTTCGGAGCGCCGAACAAAGCATCCCGCAGGAACAGATTCCCGCGGACACCGGTATTTCCGGTCTGGAAGCTGCGGTTCAGGGAAACCGCGTTATCATCAGCTATCGGAACACCAACGGGGCAAAAAGCGCCATACTGTACCGCAGCGGGACGCCCATCAGACAGAGGTCCGACCTCTTGCGGGCCGTCATAGTCCAGTCGGGGATCAGTCCGCCTATTGCCGACTATCCGGTGCCGGGCATACCCTACTACTATGCTGTTATTTTCGAGGAGGATCTTACCCGCGGCAATGTCCGCATCGTTCCGGGGGCTAACGCTACGGTGCAGGCGGTAAGCATTCGCGATACGGAAAACCGGTTCGGACTGCCCGGAATGGAAGGCCGGCAAGAAGGGATACGGGCCATGCCCCTGCCCCTCATCAGCCTCTATGCGGCGGCCCCTACAATAAACAGTACCGGTGAGATTCCTCAGCCCGCACTCCTGGGGGCTGAAGCCGTAAAGGCTATAGCGGGGATAAAAGCGCCGGAACCAAACGCCGGATTGCCGCTGAAAAAACCGCGCGCTTTCAATCAGGACCTTGAGATACCGGCGGGCGGTGAGGAGTATACCCTTCGTTCCATTGTTCAGGATTCCTTTGTTAAGCGGGATTGGATTAAGGCCCGTGATGAACTTATCCGCTTCCTCTCATTGCCCAGGAGCAGCGCCTCCGAATCCCGCGCCCGTTTCTACTTGGGACAGGCTTATTATTTTTCCGAACTATACCGTGAAAGTCTCTTTGAATTTCTCCTTGTAGAAGCCCAATATCCCCAGGAAGCCGCTGAATGGATACAGGCGGTACTGGCAAGACTGGTTAAGTGAGGACGCTATGATAATTTGGCTTGCCAGCGGGAACAGACATAAAAAAGAAGAGCTTTCCGCCATCCTTAAAGGCTATGATTTACGGACCCCCGATATGGAAGGTTTTGAATTTGAGCCTGATGAATCAGGCTCAAATTTTTTGGAAAATGCTCTTATCAAGGCGCGCAGTCTTCACAGTCTTCTTTTAAGCAGGGGAATATCCGCTCCTGTCCTTGCCGATGATTCGGGGCTTTGTGTAGACGCACTAGGAGGCAGGCCGGGTATTCATTCCGCCCGGTACGGCAGCACCGGCCTTGCCGCAGGCGGCAAAAAGCTGGACGCCGCGGAAAGAAATTCTCTGCTCCTGCGGGAACTCGGGGATGCGGTGGGACGCAGGGCGCGGTTTGTCTGTGCTATGGCGCTTTTCCTGGGTGGAGACCGGTACTATGCCGCCCAGGAAACCCTGGAAGGCGAAGTAGTGCGGAGTATGGATGAAATGCGCGGCGGCAAAGGTTTCGGTTACGATCCAATACTGCGCATACCGGAACTTGGCAAAACAGTTGCGGAACTTTCGGAAGAAGAAAAGAACCGTATCAGCCACCGGGGAAAGGCGGCGCGTGTAATTGCGCATATACTGGTTTACGAACAAGAGATAAACTAAACGCCCCTTTCAGGAGTTTCCTCAGACTACCGGCTATGACGGTGGTAAATGAAGATCATAACCGGTTGTTCTCTCCACAGGCTTCCATCTGCTTCTTTGCGTTCTCATAGCTTACCGCTTTATGCTTGCCCGCGTCCGCCTTTATCTTCGTCCCGTCCACACTAATGTTCCCCAGCTTCTTTATATGCCCCGTCTCTTGCGCTATCCCCAGGACTTTGATAAACGCCTCTTGGTTTTCCCGCCTGAACGCGCATATTATTGTGGATACCATGTTTCCCGCGGTTTGTAAAGTAAGCGCGCGTGGCGAATGTACCCTTCGCATACAATCAACTTACTTTATCATAGCATGGATCGCGCCAAGTTTATAGTTAATTCGAAAATTTTTAATGCGCTGATTTTGGAACCCCAGACTATTTCGTTATAGAAAAAATGTAAAAATATGTTACAGTGGTAATATTTCATTACAATTATCAGAATTTATTGATTTATCCAGCCTAAAATGTTACAATCAGATACATAAATAAGCATTAAGGAGACGGCAATGGAAAATAATGTAATGAACAATGTCAGAGCAAACATCAGACGCCTGCGGGAAAAACTGGGGATGTCGCAAGATGATATAGCAGAAAGACTACATACCGCCCGGCCGGTCATCTCAAATTGGGAACGGGGAACCAGTGAACCATCGTCCAGTCAAATTTTTAAGCTGGCGCAAATTTTTGGCGTCTCGGTGGACGCTTTGTTTTTACTCGGTGGTAAATCTAAAATAGTGATAGTCTTTGATACTTCCGCCCTTATCAAACGTCCGGCAATAATTAAGGAAACATTGGAAAAATTTGACGAAGTTATTATCCCTCGCGTTGTTATTGATGAATTAAATAATCAGAAAGATGATAAGACAAAAGCATGGCTTAAACAACGGGCATGGTATGTGATGTGCATCATTGATGAACTGCGAGAGAAAAACAAGAAGCTAATTATTGTTGAACCGAAAAAACAAAGCGGCAAAAACGATGAACGGATTGCGGAGGTTGCTATTGACAGGGCATCTCAGTCGATTACCGACCGGGTCTATATGTTTGCCCATGATGTCTATTTTCCTTTTCTAGTCAAAGAAAAACACAGTAACTTATATCTTTTAACTTTCGACGAATACACAAGGACATTTTCTGAAGAGAAGGACTATGATATTGCCAAAACACAGGATTTTTTTTCCTGTTTGAAAAATAGAGAATTCGACAAATTGAAAAACCAGCCGTATGATCCGGAGATAGATATTAACTTCATTGATTCCGAAACAGGGTATACTCCCCTCGTTCAAGCATTGCGCTTAAAAAATATCGCTGTCATTAATGACCTGCTTGAAAAATACCGCGCCGCCATTGACACAGACAAGCATGACAAACACAAATACGGATTCACGCCGCTTCTGCATGCGGCGCAGATGCAAAACATTGAACTTATGAAACTGCTCGTGAAAGCGGGAGCGGATGTAGATGTCGGCAGCAATGGAGATAACAGCGGAAATACGCCGTTAATGGTTTGCGCGTGGCACGGTTTTGAAGACGGCGTTGCGTTTCTTGTCGCACAAGGCGCTTCTTTTAATATGCAGGATAGTAATGGTTTTACAGCCTTAACGAAGGCTTGTATTAAAGGCTTTCCGAATATCGTAAAGATGCTTATTGACAAAACCGATTTGAATATTCGATCCAGAGAAAATAAAAAAGCAGTTGAATATGTAAAACCAAACAAGAAAAATAGCGTGGAAATTTACCAACTGTTTAAAGAGGTTGAGCAATGATAGATAGGGCGTGCGTTTCAATCAACAATACCTGTAACCTTTATTGCCGGTATTGTAATTTTCGACAGACCGGCGTCATCGTTGAAGAGGAAGGTTTAACCAGCGAAGATATTGAGACGGTCATCAAGAATATCCTCGATTATGCTCACAAGAGCGGTCTCCCCAAATTCAAACTGGGAATAGTTGGTACTGGAGAGCCGTTTTTGGATTTTGACAAGATATACACTGCCATCAATTGCGCGGTACGCCACGATACGATGGAGATATTCGCGTTTTATGTAATCACCAACGGTACGCTTGTTGATGATAAGAAACTCGACTTCTTCTATGAACATCGGAAGCGTGTAACTCTGAATTTTTCTTTGGATGGTTATGAGGAATTACATAACTATGGCAAAGCCGCATACAAGGAGACCCTGGCGGGAATTACGCTATATGAAAAATGCTTTAAGGAAAAACCTGTCATTAATTGTACGGTAAATCGGCAGACACTCATTCACCGGGAGGCAGTGTTATCATGGTTTGAGGGAATGGGTTTTGAGAAAATAAATTTTTCAGAACTTATTGATGTTGATGATGATGATTTGCGTATCACCCACGGGGAATTCCTTGACTTCTTGCGCTTTGTTGCCGGGCGCGGAACTATCGTGTTCCGTCAGAACCGGTCAAAAAAGAAATATGATTGCAGAACGTATGGGCAGCTCTGCGGTGTGGGGCGAACTAATATTTTTATCACCAAACAGGGCATTTATCCATGTTGCCGGTTTTATAAAAAGGAAGAGTACCGGCTTTCGGACTTTGATGAAAAATTGGATACCGTTGAGGCGGATATGAAGCGGAGTTTAACCCCTGTGAACGATGGTGAATGCTATTTCAACAGACATATTTTGAAGGAGGGATTTTAGATGCGTATCGGCTTATATGGTGTTTCCCGGTCAGGTAAGGATTTTCTAATAGATTGTTTAATCAAGCATATAAATCAGAAACAAAAACACACCTTGTTTCATGTGGAGGGTTCCAGTACCTTGGATGCTATTTCAAAACGTTTATTCTCGAAACCCCTCAAAGATACCAGTGAGGAGCAGAAAGAACAGCTCCGGTTACGATTCTGTGACGAAATTGCCGGTTTAAATAACGGATTCGCATCTATTATCGTTGACGGACACTATAGCTTCCCGCAAAACAATGGATTTAAGGTGGTTTTTACCGATAAAGACAGAGATTTGTATGATAGTTTTTTCTATCTTGATACTCCCGCCAACAAAATCATCGAATATGCCAATAAAGATTCAGACAAAAAAAATGTCGCTTCTATGACCGAAAAGGAAATAGAAGCGTGGAAAAACTTTGAAATTGATGCACTGCGGGATGTCTGTCAAGCGCAAAACAAAGAATTGATTGTACTGGATAATAATATGGATGACACTTTAAGTTTTTTTGAAAATTATCTCATTGGTAATACCGGTATTATACTAGATACGGAAAAAATAGCACAAACTATTATCAATGAACACAAGACCGTTATCGATAGGTATACCAACATTATCCTGCTTGATTGCGACCGTACTATCTCAAATAATGATACAACGTATGATTTTTGCGATTTTCTCGGTATTGATAAAGGCATCTTGAAAGAAATCTTTGTTGGTGAACGATATTCATCGTACCAGTTTTTCAGGGCGGCAAAACTATATGCCAAAAATGACAGCGCCTTATATGATAAGGCGGGAATCCACGCGGCTGGTAAAGCTGTTCTCAATTGCCCGTTAATTAATGATATAAAAAATAACGGGAGCGAATATCTATCCATAGGTATTACCTCTGGGATTCTCAAAACAGGGGAAATCATACAGTCGAATCTTGAATTTCCGCAAATTATCATGGGAGGCAGTAATATAAATACAGATAGGATAATTGTCTCAAGATCCGTAAAATATCAATTGGCAAGACTTCTACATACGGAAAAAAAGTATGTAATAGCTGTAGGTGATTCAGCCGTAGATATTGATATGCTTGAAGAAGCGGATAAAGGATTTATTGTAGCTCAAGAAAAGACCAGCAACGGCGTCGTTGGATATTTCAAAAAAACAAGATCGAAAATTATGCAACTTGCATATAGTCAGTATTGCTATGATTGTATTACCATAAAAGAAGGAGTATTCCTATGAGTATAACCTGTTTAGACACGGCAAAATATAACGAGGCAAGTTCCCTCATTGCTGTTTGTAAAAGCGATTCACAGCAGCATGGTGCGATATTACGGGCTGCCCATTATAAACTTGGATCTCTGATTGCGGAACAAATCGCCCGCAATTTGCCCAATCAGCAAATCACTGTTGTAATTATGATGCGGGCGGGACTTTGTTTCGGTATGGGAATTGCGGATGGACTTGAATATGCCAGTATCGAAACACCAGTTCTGTTTCACTATAATAACGAACAGTGGAAAAAAGAAACAAGTAATTGTCCCCATGCGCTGAACAATACCATGCTTCTTGTTGATGCGGTAATCAATACTGGCGAAAGTATAATTATGTTTTCTGACCAGCTTACACAAAGCCGCCAGATTATTTTTGCGGCAAATGTAATTTCTAAAAAAGGACTGAAAAATTTTGAGGATAAAGAAGTTTATGCAGTCAGAATTTCTGAAAATAGTTTTGTAGGTTCAAAAAACGCCGTCGCAAGAGACGGTAAAGGACCTGATACAGGAGATAGGTTGTTTAATACAAGGTAAATCTCCCGTAGAGAAGGGGAGGTCCGGGTACGAAGTCCGCCGCTGGGCGGGAAGCAAAAGTGCGGCGGCACAGTTAGCCGAGACGGCATAAATGAGCGCGTAAGCGGGCCAGGAGCGGTCAGGGGGACCAAAAATTTTGAAAAAAATCACAAAATCCCCTTGACTAAAACATAGGAGCAGGATCTTGCAGTCGCTTAAATTTTTTGCCGCATATTCCCCGGCCAAAGCGGCCGATTTATATTGATCGATACCCACATAGGTTTCCACAAAACCGCCGTCTTCTCTTAAAGCGGCTTCATCAATGGTATCATTTACCAGGATTACCGGGATGTTTGCCTTGTTTGCCTTGTTTGCCTTTACTATTGCGGGTATAAGCGCCTGCGAACTTGCCGCCGACAGAATAATCGCGTCCACTTTGCTTATGATGGCATTTTCAACCATCTGTATCTGCCGCTCCACATCCGTTTCTTTGTCCGGCGCCTGGAAAGAAAGGTCCGCATTCAGTTCTTTAGCGGTTTGTTCAGCGCCGTTGCGCATGTCAATCCAGAACTGATCGGTCATGGCCTTTACAATATAGGCGATCTTTACCCTGTCTCCCGATCCGACATCCTGTCCACCTCCCGCATAAAGCCCCGACACAACCGCTATTGCGGCCACCGCCACACACAAAATGTGCATAAAATATATCTCAAGCCATACGGCCCGATTTTCCGTTCCTGAGCGAATCAAATAAAACCGCGGCGATAATGATGACGCCGATAATAAGACGCTGGGTATAAGAGGATACATTCATAAGATTCAGGCCGTTACGAATGACCCTCATGATAATTGCTCCCAATAAGGTTCCCCATACACTCCCCGAACCGCCAAGAAGGCTGGCCCCTCCGATAACTGAAGAAGCAATGGCGTCAAGCTCATAGCCTTCCCCGGCAATTGATTGTGCGGAATTCAATTTTGAAACGAGGATAATGCCTGCGATTGCCGACATTATTCCGCAGATCATATACGCCAGGGTTTTATATTTTTGCACGTTGATACCGGATAGGCGGGTAGCCTCTTCATTGCCGCCGATAGAATAGATATACCTCCCGGCTTTACGGTATTTCAGGACATAAAACAGCAGAAGGTACAACAAAAACATAAAAATAATCTGAACCTGGATCTCGGTGCCGGGGATTGTCCCCGAACCAATCCAGCGGAAACCCGCGCCGTACCCGGTTATGGTCTTTCCTTCGGCAATGGTCAGCGCGGCTCCCCGGGCAATGCTCATGACACCGAGGGTCGCAATCATCGGTTGAAGTCTGAAATGTGAAATGAAAATGCCGTTGATTGTGCCAAAGAGAGCGCCGATTATAATACCCGCGGCGCAGGCAAGAAACGGCGAAATACCGCCCGCCATCATTTTCCCCATGATGATGCCGCTTATGGCGAGGACCGAACCGACAGAAAGATCGATTCCGCCGGTAAAAATAACAACACTCATGCCAAGGGCCAAAACCGCGTTGACCGTTACCTGCTGAAAAATATTGACCAGATTGCCGTAACTAAAAAAGACCCTCGACAGGGCAGACATGAAAACGCAGAGAACCACCAATACAATCACGGGCGTCATGTTGGCAAAATCAATCCGCTTAATGTTTTTCAAATTAGTCATAATCCATACCTCCTTAATTGGAAGCGGCAGCGGAAGCTGTCGCGTATTTCATAACCCCGGTTTCCGAGAGACCTTCAACCCGGTCGAAACATTTTGTTATTTCACCTTCATGCATCACGTAGATACGATCCGCAACGCCTAATGTTTCAGGCAGTTCCGATGAAACCATGACGACCGCCTTGCCTTCCCGCTTCATCTGGTTCATGATCTTGTAAATCTCAACCTTGGCCCCCACGTCAATGCCCCTTGTGGGTTCATCAAAAATAACGATGTCGGAATCGCTGTTAAGCCATTTGGCAATAACTACCTTCTGCTGATTGCCTCCCGACAGGAACTGGACCTTTTGTCTAATGGAGGGTGTTTTAATGTGAATGGCCCCGGAAAGTTTTTCGCAGATTTCTTCCTCCTTTGCCGCGTTAAGCCCCCCCCGGCCCCATGCCTTTATTCAAATTTGCCAATACAATGTTTTCTTTTACGGAAAAAGAAAGTATCAGTCCCTGATGCCGCCGGTCTTCGGTCAGCAGGGCAAGCCCCATGTTTTTGGCGGCTTCACAGCTTTTTATCCGTACCGGACGCTCTTTAACCAGTATGCCGCCGCTGTCATAGGGGTCCGCGCCGAAAACCGCGCGCATTGTTTCGGTCCTTCCCGAACCCATCAGTCCGTAAAATCCAACTATCTCTCCGGCCCTGACATAGAAAGAAATATCTTTAAGCCGGTTTCCCTGTCTGAGGTTCTTAACTTCCAGGAGCTTTTCCCCCGCCCGCACGGAGATCTTGGGATACTGTTCCGATAGATCTCGGCCCACCATGAGCTTGATAAGGCCGTCGATAGTTGTGTTTTCCGCGCTTACCGTTTGAATATATTTACCGTCCCCAAAAACCGTAATCCTGTCGCCGATTTTCAATATCTCATCAAGCCGGTGGGAAATATAAATAATGGCGACCTGTTCTTTTTTTAATTTGTTTATCAGGAAGAAAAGGCTGTCAATTTCTCTTTCCGTTAAGGCCGAAGTCGGCTCATCCATGATGATAATATCGCTTTTAAAGGATACGGCCTTCGCAATCTCAACCATCTGCATTTGCCCGACGGTTAAGGTCGAAACCGGGGCTTTTTCCGATATATCGGAATTGATTGAATCAAGAAGAGTCCGCGCCGCCCGGCGCATTTTTTTCCAGTCAACGGCCCCTGTACGGGTCTTCGGCTGCCGCCCCAAAAAGATTTTTAAGGAGGTTCATTTCCTGAAAAATGATGCTTATCCCGCGGTCCCGTTGTTCAATAATACTGCGTGCCCGTATCTCCTTGCCTTTAAGAACGATCTTGCCGCTGTAAGAACTGTAGACCCCCGCAAGAACCTTCATAATCGTAGACTTCCCCGCGCCGTTTTCCCCCAGCAGCACATGGACTTCCCCGGCCTTTACATCAAGGTGTACCTTATCCAGGGCAAGCACGCCGGGAAACCGGACGGTGATATCGTCCATTTGAAGTATGGGATCAGTTTCTTTCGTTTCCATAGTTCCTCCTGTCTGTTCATAGGCGTAAATGCCCTCTCAAAACTGTGCACGGGCACAGTTTTGAACACAAAAAACAATCCCGTTGAGGGGGTCCCAAAAATGTACCATATGGTCGGTGTTAAAAAAAAACACCCCTGAAACCGCATCAAAAAAAATGCTGGTGTATACCGCCCAAGCAAAACGCGGCGTTTGCCGCCAACATGGAGGATGTTCTTGAGGTATACCACCGGCCATATAACGGGAAGCGACCGGTTATCTGCATGGAGCGGACTAAAGTCCGGGAGCAGCCGGTTCAATTATTGGAGGAGGTGCGGGAACCGATACCGATGAATGAGAACCATTGCAAACGGGAAGATAATGGGTATATCCGCAAGGGAACGTGCAGTGTGTGAAAGACGAGGAAAAATTATACCCTATCGAACAAGGAAATAGTAGACCCTTGTATCCTTTAAGAAACCAACTAATTGGGTAGTTTCCTAATAATACATGCATAATTATGTAGAAAGAGGGGGTAAAGGGCTATAATTTTCCCTTTTCAATCACGGGTTCATTTTTCACTTTACAATTAAAAGCAGCCATTATATATTTATACAATAGTAGTTGGGGCCGAACCCGCATGAGGATTCCTGTTACGGCAAAGCCCCGCAAATGGCCCGTTAAAAACATGCTTTTATGCTGATCGGAGGTTCAGGACGGATGGGTGAGTTTCTTGTGCAAATGGAAGGTATTGAAAAAGCCTTTCCCGGGGTACACGCCCTCAATCAGTGCCGCTTTGAACTGCTTCCGGGTGAAATTCATGCACTGGTAGGCGAAAACGGCGCCGGTAAATCGACCCTTATGAAGGTATTGTCCGGTATTTATTCAAAAGACGGCGGGACGATAAAAATCAAGGGTAATACGATGGAGGCGCATAACACGCGGCAGGCCCACGAGATGGGGATCAGCATCATTCATCAGGAATTGAATATGATGAAGCACCTCAGCGCCGCGCAGAACATATTTATCGGTCGCGAAATGAAGAAGAATGTCCGTTTTCTTGTGGACGATGCTGAGATTAACCGAAAATCCGCCGAATTGTTTGCTCTTATCAACCTTAACCTGGACCCTCGTTCCCGTGTGGCCAATTTAACCGTTGCCCAACAGCAGATGATCGAAATTGCAAAGGCGCTTTCCTTTAATAGTGACGTGCTGATTATGGACGAGCCTACCTCGGCCCTAAGCGAGGCTGAGGTTGAGGAGCTTTTTAAGGTTATCCGCGATCTGCGTAAAGCCGGAAAGGGAATTGTTTATATTTCCCACCGTCTGGATGAACTGCATCAGATATGCGACCGCGTAACAGTTATGCGGGACGGTCATTATATTTCTACTGTCCCGATGAACAGCATTACCTCCGATCAGATCATCGCCCTTATGGTTGGTCGTGAAATTTACGAAAGCCATCATCCGCATGAGGATACCTCTAAAAACGAAGTTGTCCTTGAGGTGAAGAATCTTAACCGCGGCCGCTTTGTGCATGATGTATCGTTTCAACTGCATAAGGGGGAAATTCTCGGCTTTGCGGGACTTCTGGGCGCGGGAAGAACAGAAACCATGCGTCTTATCTTTGGGGCGGATCCGTTGGATTCAGGCGAAATTTTTATCAAGGGTAAAAAAGTTGAAATTAGACAGCCCAGGGAAGCGGTAAACTACGGCATCGGGTATCTGTCGGAGGATCGTAAACGTTACGGGCTTGCCCTCGGCATGTCGGTTGAAGTGAATTCCGTCATGGCGAATCTGAAAAAAATTCTTGAACCCTTGGGCGTCATCAACAGGGCAAAGTCGAGGCAGATCACCGCTGAGTATGTCGGGCGGCTCAACATTAAGACGCCGGGCATCGATCAACTGGCGAAAAACCTGTCCGGCGGCAACCAGCAGAAAGTCGTGGTCGGTAAATGGCTGATACGGGATTGCGATATTCTTATCTTTGACGAACCGACACGGGGTATTGATGTCGGCGCCAAGAGTGAAATATACAAACTGCTGAATGAACTTGCCGATCAGGGCAAGTCGATCATTATGATATCCTCGGAACTGCCGGAAATTCTCCGTATGTGTCACCGGGTTGTGGTGATGTGCGAAGGGCGGCTTACCGCATCGCTACGCGCCGGGGAAAGCACGCAGGAAAAAATTATGTATTACGCAACATTGAGGAATAAGGATTAAGATTATGGCTGAACAGATTCAAGGAAAACGGCTGAATTCAAAGGCAACGCAGACGCTTCTTGCCTTTTCAAGTTTGATTTTACTGATCATTATTTTTACCATTGCGTCAAAGAATTTTATGACACCCAGTAATCTGATTACGATTCTCCTTATGACCGCCGTGAACGGCATTCTGGCGGTGGGCATTACCTTTATCATCATCACCGGCGGTATAGACCTTTCCGTAGGCACGGTAATGACGTTCTCTTCGGTTATGGCCGGGGTATTCATTACGATGCTGGGGCTTCCCATCGCGGTAGGTATTATCGGAGCGATTTTAGCGGGGGCATTCTGCGGCTTTATTAATGGGATCAGCATCGCAAAACTCGGTCTGCCGCCTTTCATAGCAACCCTGGGTATGATGAATGTTACCAAGGGATTGAACCTGATCGTATCCGGTACCAAGCCTATCTATTTTTCCGATATACCGGCCTTTGGGCAGATAGCGATCAAGCCGATTTTCGGAATTCCCTTGGGTGTGGTGATATTTTTCGCCGCAGCCGGACTGGCAGCCTTTATCCTTTCCAAAACTGTGATAGGGCGTTATACTTTTGCCATAGGATCGAACGAGGAGGCAGCGCGGCTTTCGGGTATCAATACGGGCGCATGGAAGATAGCGATATATTCGATGAGCGGCGGCTTCTTCGGCATTGCCGGTATCGTCATGGCAAGCCGGCTGTCGTCGGCGCAGCCGGCCCTTGGCGCTGGTTATGAAATGGACGCCATCGCCGCCGCGGTTATCGGCGGGGCATCTCTCTCAGGCGGCGAAGGGGGCATCCTCGGTACGGTTATCGGCGCATTCATCATCACTGTTCTGACAAACGGCCTGCGTATCCTTTCGGTGCCCCAGGAATGGCAACTGGTAGTTACCGGCATCATTGTCATTAGCGCTGTCTACCTTGATATTGTCCGTCGGAAAGTTAAATGAACTATCCCGCATTCCAATAACACGGAAAGATGTGCGCCGCAGGTACGGCGCTTATGAATAGGGTTCACAATAACCGTTTGGTTATTGAATATAAAATTGTAACTATCAGCCGTGCAGCGTCTTTGCGGTTATACGATTGTATAGTTACATAAAATTTAAACCGCAAAACACTTTCGCGGTTCTAGGAGGAGTTATTATGAAGAAGTTTGTTTTGGCGGCCTTATGTCTGGCAGTCGTACTGTCCGGTGCATTTGCAAGAGGCGGCACTGATAGCGGGGGAGCGGGGGGCGGTACGATCTACATTCCCCTTATCTCCAAGGGATTTCAGCATCAATTCTGGCAGGCGGTAAAGAAGGGCGCTGATAATGCGGCAAAGGATCTGGGGGTAGACATTACCTTTGAGGGTCCTGAAAGCGAATCGCAGGTGGATAAACAGATGGAAATGCTCCAGACAGCTATGGGCAAGAACCCCAAGGCTCTCGGCATTGCAGCCCTTGACAGCAGGGCGGTTATCCCTACCTTGCAGCAGGCTCAGGCAAAGGGTATTCCTATTATTGCCTTTGACTCCGGCGTTGATTCGGACATTCCGCTAACTACCGTTACCACCGATAACCAGAAAGCCGCCGGGCTTGCCGCTGACAAAATGGCGGAAGCTATCGGCAGAAGGGGGAAAGTGGCTATTATCGTTCACGATCAGACCAGCCGCACAGGTATTGACCGCCGCGACGGGTTCCTTAATGCGATTAAGAAGTATCCCGACATTCAGGTGCTTGAAGTACAGTACGGCGGCGGCGACCATCTTAGATCCACCGAAATCGCTAAGGCTGTTATCAACGGCAACCCCGATCTTAAGGGTTATTTCGGCGCCAATGAAGGTTCAGCCGTCGGCGTTGTCAATGCCGTTAGCGAACTTAACAAAGTAGGCCAGATCATCGTGATAGGTTACGACTCCGGTAAGCCCCAGCTTGACGCTATCAAGAGCGGTCTGATGTACGGCGCAGTTCAGCAGAACCCCGTCGGCATGGGCTACAAGACCGTTGAATCTGCGATCAAGGCGATCAGAGGCGAATCTCTTCCCAAGATAACCGACTCTGGTTATGTTTGGGCGGACAAGAGCAACCTTGACAGCCCCGAAGTGAAGGACGTTATCTACGAATAGACCAAAAAGGCGGCCACGCGCCTTTTTGGGGTGCAATGATGATAATGGAATACTTATAGTATCTTAATAGTTAAAATACCGGTTGAGGCCGGTATTTTTTATTGGAATGCGCGGGTGTAATACCCAAGAGCCCGCTCACCAGTTCGCGGGAGAGGGTTCGCAGGGGAGCTTTAGGGCGAGGTAGTTCATTGCCGTTTCAGTTTATAATCCTCTAAAGAGAACAGTACCTTTGCTGACAAGGAGAAACTTATGCCGCGGGAAATAATCGACATTATCCGCTCCCGGCGGTCCACCCGTTCTTTTGAGGACAGGCCCGTACCGCGGGAATATCTCAGCCTGCTGTTGGAGGCTGCGATCTGGGCGCCTAGGAGCCTGTGGGACTTTGGTGAATTTTTGCATATTCATGCAAAAATTCCGATTAACGGGGCTCCGCGAACCTTTGGTTCGATGGGAGTTTGCAAGGTATAAATATTCATAAATATGAATATTTATACTATTTTATGCGCGAAGCGCAACAAACTCCTAGCGGAAGCAACAGCCAAAGCTGGCTTTTTACGGCCATACAGAACAGGGATACCCTGCTCCGGCTTAACGGTCTGGTACGGACAGGTTTTCAAAGCTACGAGCCTGATGACGATTATCCAGCCAAACATGGGGCGAAAAAAAGGGCGCAGGAGGAATCCTTTAATTTTTATAACCACGCCCCGGCGCTGATCATCGCCTCCAACCGGTCGGGCTATGAAAACGCTATGGCAGACTGCGCTCTGGCCCTGGAAAACATCTTTCTTACCGCAGAAAGTCTGGGCTTGGGAAGCTGTTACATCAATGCCCTCCACTGGCTTAGAAACGATCCTGGAATCCGGGAGTACCTTGTTGAACTGGGGATTCCCCGCGAGCATACCATCTGTTCCTCGGCGGCAGTGGGTTATATTGCCAAGCCTTCCCCCGTACCGCCCCGGAAAGCTAATACTACCAGGATTATCGAATAAGAAGCCTCCGTCCCCAAGAACCCGCTTACGCCGGGGAATGTCCTTGGCGGCGGCGCAAATAGGGCAAAGAATTACGGGAATAATTATTATAAATAATGAACCATTTCCAAAACTCGGTTAGTTTTAGAAAAGCCTCTAATTATGGAGTACACGTAGGCGTTTGCTGTGCATCGCGCATAAAACCGTATAAAATTTATTTTTGTGAATTTTTAACTCCTCTACCTTACCATCTCCCTGCACGCCTTGTAGAGCGGCTGCCAGGCAAGGCCCCTCTTCTTCATAATGTTTTCAAGGTATTCCGTCCAGATAGCGGCGTCTTTTTCTTCATCCTTGATAACCGCGCCGGTAAGGCCTGCCGCAATATCGGCGTCTTTGACCGTACCGTTGCCGAATGAAGACGCCAGGGCCATTGCATTGGTAAGCAGGGAGATAGCCTCCGCAGTCGAGACCACGCCGCTGGGAGGCTTGAGCTTCTGCTTTGCGTCGAGGGTCTGGCCGCTGCGAAGTTCACGGAAAACAGTAACGACCTTGGAAACCGCTTCGTCAGCGGGGATATGAGCCTTGAGGTCGTAATTTGAGGAGATTTCGCCGACACGTTTCTTGACTATCTCTACCTCGGTTTCCATAGTAGCCGGTGTCGGGAGCACGACGATATTGAAGCGCCTTTTGAGAGCGGCGCTCATGTCGTTGACGCCCTTATCGCGGGTATTGGCGGTAGCGATTAACGAGAAGCCTCGTTTAGCCGAAACTTCACGGCCCAATTCGTTTACCGCGATAGTCTTTTCCGAGAGAATAGAAATTAGTGCGTCCTGCACCTCGGACTGGCAGCGGGAAATTTCTTCAATGCGGGCTATACCGCCGTTTTCCATTGCCGTCATCACCGGACTTTTAATCAGCGCCCTGTCGCTGGGGCCTTCCGCAAGGAGCAGGGCATAGTTCCACGAATAGCGGATGGCCTCTTCGCTGGTGCCTGCGGTTCCCTGCACTACCTTGGTGCTGTCGTTGTAGATAGCAGCGGAAAGATTTTCCGACAACCAGGACTTGGCGGTTCCCGGCTCCCCGATAAGGAGCAGGGCGCGGTCGGTAAGCAGGGTTGCAATTGCCACCTCCACAAGGCGGTTATGGCCTATGTACTTGGGCGTAATATCCATCCCGCCGGCCTTTCCCCCGATAATAAATTTAAGAACAGAACGGGGGGACATCTGCCATCCGGCAGGAACCGCTTCCTTATCCTCATCTTTAAGCGCGCCGATTTCGTGCGCGTAGAGTTTTTCGGAGGGAAGCCGCAATATTTCTGTCAGTCCGCTGTCTTTTGTCATATTCACCCTCTGGCAGCCAGAATCATTCTCTTTTGATTATTATATACTATTTCTATGTTTTTATGTAAGGTGATTTGTCTTAAAGTTTAACCTCAAAAAGCGGTCGCGGAGGCAAGCGAAGCATCCTTAGATTTATGCGGAAAAAGCGGCCCAATGTTCATATTTATGAATGCGAACCGGAGGTTCGATTATACCTTGCAAACCTCGAAAGCATGCTCATTGATCGGGATTTTTTGCATGAATATGCAAAAAATCCACAAGTATAACAAGCTGCCAACTCCGATTGACATTTTTATCCATCAAGGAAATGATATGTCATCTGATATTGAGGAGAATTTTTTATGGAAGGCAAGAAAAAGATACGATATGGGATTATAGGCGGCGGATTTAGGGCGGAGTTTTATTTACGGGCGGCATGGGAATTACCGGAACTCTTTGAAGTTTGCGGCGTGGTTACCCATTATCCAGAACGGAACCTTAAACTGTTTAACCTTTTAGGACTGAAGAACTATCCTTCGGCAGAAGCCCTTGTAGAAGCGGGCCAGCCGGAATTCTTAGTGGTCTCCACCATGCGGGAGCCGGGAATACCCGACCCCATGGATGAACTGGTTAAACTGGATATTCCCATTCTGCTGGAAACCCCCGCGGCCCGGACCATGGAAGGGCTTCTGCATATTTACGAAACCTGCCGGGGCAAAAAGGTACAGGTGGCAGAACAACTCCATGCCCAGCCTGAAACTGCGGCCCGAATAGCCATAGCACATTCAGGAATACTGGGGGAAGTAACCCAGGTTGAGCTTGATTTTCAGCATACCTACCACTGTATGGATGTACTCCGCCGTTTTTTCAAACTAGGTTTTGAAAATGCACAGATATGGGCTAAAAATTTTCATTTTCCCGCGATTGAAGGCTACGCCCGTACCGGGGTGGCGGAAAAGGAAAAATTACTCAACGAAAAGCGGCAGTTTGCTTTGCTGGATTTCGGAGGCAAACTAGGGATATATGATTATGCGGATAGTCAAGTTCGTTCTTATGTCAGGAGTGAGCACATCGCCGTCCGCGGTGAACGGGGAGAGATCAGCGATCAAACGGTACGGTGGCTTGTAACCAATAAGGATTTCCGCTCCTACACCTATGAACGCCTTTATGCCGGAAACAAGACCAACCTGGAAGGGTTCTTTTTTCGAGGGCTCATGGGCGCCGGGGATTGGTTATATAAAAATCCCTATCCCCATACCTTTATGGCTGATGAAGATATAGCTATCGCAACAATACTGGAAGAAACGGCCCGCTATGTTCGGGAAGGAGTGAGTTTCTGTAGCATAGCCGATGCCTGCCAGGATCAGTATCTCTCCCTGATGATAGAAAAATCCGCCCAGGAGGGCAAACCAGTACTTACCGAAACCCAGATATGGGCGAAGGAATAGAGATGTAATACAGAGTTGTTCCCAAAACTTCATTTTTTGAGAATGACTCTAGCAGTTTGTTGTGCTTCGCGCATAAAACCTCAAAAAACCGCCGATTAGGCGGTTTTTACCTTACAAACTGCTTAGCGGCTTCAGCCGCAAGGATGCCGGATAATAGTGGAGAATTTTTGTTCAGTGTGTCTTTGGCACACCTTCATGTAAAAATTTCGATTAACAAGGCTCCGTGGACCGCGAACCGGAGGTTCGATGGGAGTTTGCAAATTTATACGATTTTTAGGCAAAGCCCTGCAAACTCCTAGTAAAATGCATGTTTTTGGATACCATCTCCCTAATAAAGCTGCTTGAAAACATCAATGAGTTAGCGTCACTTTGCGCTCAATCCAAGAGAAAACGAATCCCTGCGCTGTTCAGATCACTCGCTCCTAAGTAAACGCACATGGGTATTACACCGTAAAGGTATCAATATCAAAGGCAGCATCATGTACGATTACACCTAAATCTACCACAAGTTTTGCGGTGGCGGGACCCCAATCCAATCCAATCATATATATTGTTTTGTCAACATAAAGTATTATTTACCTTCAATTCAAAATATTCATTTTGGTATCATTTATAAAATATCTATATTAAACCTACATTTTTGTTTTTAAATTAAAAATAGTATGCTTAAACCGAAATACAACCGGCTTTTATAAAAACAAACGGAAAAATTGGTAGTTTGTTTGCATCCTTTTTTATATTCAAAACTGAAGATATAATTTTAATATCTTGCTAAATGAGTTAATTGGTTGTATCGTTAATTCATATAATTATATATCTGTGAAGGGTAAATTAATGATAAAAGTGCTGACGGCTTATACCTTTGAAGCAGATGAACCTGATATAGCGGTCAGGGAAATCCTGGAACATCTGGATATTGAACATAATGTGTTAAAAAACACCATAGGGTTTATATTTTGCCATGCGGATTTTATCAAATCCGGGATAGTGGAAGCGATAGGCGAGGCATTGCCCTTTGAACTGGTGGGCTGTACCGCCATGGGTATTGCCCTGCCCGGTGTTGGGGGTGGTGAAATGATCCTTGCCGTGGCGGTATTGACCAGCGATGAGGTAACTTTTACCACAGGTCTTTCCGAGCCCCTCATTACGGAGGAAGAAGAACGGATTCGTAAGGTCTATCAGGATTTATCCGCATCCCTGGAAGGCCCCCCGTCTATGATCCTAACTTTCCAACCCCGCCTGAATAAGTTAGGAGGGGACCTAATCGTCAAAATTCTGGACCGGTTATTCGAGGGTGCGCCGATATTCGGGACCAGCGCCTTGGATGTAAATGTAAACCCGAAACTTGAGTCGCCCATGACGATCTATAATGGTAAAGCCTATGCTGATCGTTTGGCGCTTTTAGTCCTTCACGGCGGCGTTGCTCCCCAATTTGCCATTGATTCCATCGGAGGTCAGAAGACCCAGAGCCAAAAGGCACTTATTACCGTGACAGAGGGTAATCGGATAGTCAGTATTAACAATATGCCTGCGGTTACTTATATGGAAAACATCGGTCTTATAAATAATGGTGATTTTGATATGCTTTATGCCTTTCCTCTATCCATAGACAAACACAATGGTGAAAAGCCAAACACGTGTATTATCCTTTCAATTAACGACGACGGCAGCCTTATCTGCGGCAGCAGCGTCCCCGCCGGAAGCACCCTGAATATCGGTTCCCCCAGTTCCGAAGAAGTTCTTAGAACCGCTGCAAATATTACTAGCTGGGCAAAAAAAGAACAGGGCAGGGCGTTGCTCTTTATCTTCTCCTGTTTCAGCCGCAGTATTGCCCTGCTGGAATCAACTGAAGAAATAAACCTCATCCAAAATGAACTTGAGGATGCGGATTTCCCCTATATCTTTCTTTATTCCGGCGGTGAAATCTGCCCTGTATTCAACGAAAATGATCGGCAGGTTAACCGGTATCATAACTATGCAATTATTTCCTGTTTACTTTAAGAAGGCGCTTATTGGTGGATGAGATAAAACGGCTTGAGACAGAAATAGAGATACTTTCTGCCCGGCTTGCAGAGACAGAGGCAAAGAATAAGCAGCTCGAAAAAGAAAACCGTGTGATTAACCGTAACTATACCAGCGCCCGCACGACGATTGAGCGTTCTAAGGCATTCAATGCTTCCAGGGATAAATTCCTTACTACCATTATTAACGAAAAGGCAAATCAGGAAAAGTATTTCAGGCTGCTCCTGGAAAACATTCAGGAAATCATGTTCATCCTGGATCAGAACCTGCGGCTGGTGTACTGCTCCGATATATTTCTGCGTAAAACCGGAATACTGAATTTTGTGATGATTAAAGATC
This sequence comes from Treponema sp., assembly GCA_031274035.1. Classification (GTDB taxonomy): domain Bacteria; phylum Spirochaetota; class Spirochaetia; order Treponematales; family Breznakiellaceae; genus JAISNI01. The sequence continues at coordinate 22,526 of JAISQR010000590.1, forward strand.
AACTGTTTCAGGATGTGTTCCGGTTAGTAACAGAAAAAGGCGAGGTGGATTTTATGATGGCGGCCCTGGAGCGGGCTGTCAAAAACAGTGACGCCGGTGTCATCAACCGGATCATGGATATTGGGATGCAGTCCCAACCCCGGCATTATACCATCTACATCAGCCCTATGTTGAGCGATGAAGATGTCTCCGAAGGAGTACTGGTACTGTTCCAAGATATAACTGCCATTGTGAACGCTAAAGAACAGGCAGAAGCGGCAAATAAAGCGAAATCGTCCTTTCTTGCCCGGATGAGCCACGAGATACGTACCCCCATGAACGCCATTATCGGTATGACCGAACTTGCCCTGCGGGATGCGGATGCGTCCCCTCTACAGGAATACCTTTCCAATATCAGGCAGGCGGGATCAAACCTTCTTTCCATCATCAATGATATCCTCGATCTCACCCGGATTGAGTCGGGGAATTTTTATCTTAATCCCTCGTCTTATGGTTTAGCCTCCCTCCTTAACAATGTGATCAATGTGATACGTGTGCGGTTTTCCGAAAAACCCATTCTCTTTCTGGTGAATATAGACGCCGGTCTGCCCAATAATCTTTATGGAGACGAGACACGGATACGTCAAATCCTGTTTAATCTCCTCAGCAATGCCGTAAAATATACTCTTCAAGGCTTCATCAGACTAACAGTAACAGGAACTTCGGAGGGAGAAGACAGGATATTGCTTAAAATCGAGATTTCCGACAGCGGCATCGGTATAAAAGAAGAAGATTTAGAGAAACTTTTCGGCGATTTTGTCAGGCTGGACTCCGAGCGTAATAAGGGGGTTGAAGGTACCGGTTTGGGACTGGCAATCACCAAGCGCCTGTGCATCCAAATGGGGGGCGATCTGAGTGTGTCCAGTATTTACGGGGAAGGCTCAGTTTTTACCGCCGAATTTCCCCAGACTTATTCGGGGAAACTGCCGCTGGCGGCAGTGGAAGAAAGGGAACGCAAAAGTGTTTTATTGTACGATGAACGCACTCTTTACGCCGAGTCAATTTTTGATACCCTGAAAAATCTCAAAGTTGCCGTCGTCCGGTCTGAGAATGCAGGGTCCTTTTTTGCGGAACTGGAAAGCGGCTCTTTCTCCTTTACCTTTGTTTCTTCCCGTGTTGTGGAGAAGGCCGCCGAAATCATAGCTCGTTTAAAATTGCGGACAACGCTGGTAATCCTCGCAGAGTTAGGGGAACTATCCTCCTTTCAGAATATTCCCGTTATTCTTATGCCTGCCTATGCTATTCCTATCGCCAATATACTCAACGGTATCACTATAACAGAGAGCGCTAAAAAAATATCGGTCCGTTTTATTGCTCCCGATGCACGGGTGCTTATTGTGGATGATATTATGACGAACCTCAAGGTTGCTCAGGGGCTCCTTTTGCCCTATCAGATGCAGATTGATATTTCCGAATCCGGGAGGAAAGCTGTCGAGCTTACAAAGACGAACAAGTACGATATTATTTTTATGGACCACATGATGCCCGTGATGGACGGTATTGAGGCGGCCGCAGAGATCCGCGTATGGGAAAAAAATGCAGAGGAATCCCGTCAGATTCCAATTATCGCCCTTACCGCCAATGCCGTTTCCGGTATGCGGGAGATGTTTTTGCAGAACGGTTTTAATGACTACCTTGCCAAGCCGATTGAAATTTCCAAATTGAATGCAATAATGGAAAATTGGATACCACAGGAAAAACAGTTGAAGCCGGGATACGCCCTTCCCCTAAAATCTCCGCAAACCTTCGCGGATATCGAGGGCCTGGATACGGCCCAGGGAATCGCCCTGACCGGCGGTTCAGAATCGGGGTATCGCGAGGTTCTTGACGTTTACAGCCAGGACTGCGAGGAACGGCTCAGGCAAATCCGTGAACCTTTTGATCAGGAGGGAATCCGGGTCTTCATTACCAATGTCCATGCCCTCAAAAGCGCCTCCGCCAGCGTTGGGGCCGCTCAGATATCAGAAGCGGCGGCCCGTTTGGAAGAGGCCGGGAGAATGGGCGATCTGAAGTTTATAGAGGAAAACCTGGGAGCGTTTATCGCGGGCCTTGAAAAACTTGTCGGAGCCATTAGGGAAGTCTTACAGTGCGGGCGTTCGGATGTAGAATCCTGATCCGCAAGTTGCACTCGCAAACCTCGATAAAGGTTCGATGGAGATACTTAAAAACTAAAAACCTAGGAGTTTGTTGCGCTTCGCGCATAAAATGGTATAAATATTCATAAACATGAATATTTATACCTTACAAACTCCGAATACTCGAAGAGTACAGCATGCCCATTGATCGGGATTTTTTGCATGAAGGTGTGCCAAAGGC
>JAISQR010000008.1 GCA_031274035.1 Treponema sp.
CGCCGTACGTGTTGTTTTTCAAAGAAGCTGCGTAACCACTGGAAGGCTTTTGAGATGGTTTTCTTTTACATCAATTACGGCTTTATTTGATACCCGGCATACTTTCTGGATCACCACCCAGATACGGATGGACAGTAAGCTGCTGGGCAGCAACATCGCGCGCTATGGGCGGGAGGGGATAGTGCACGAGAGGATACGGCAGTTTTACCGGGAGAACGAGGCGGCGGTAGAAGGGAAACTGAAGGCGGCGGAAGTAGCGGCGCTGAAAGGGGTGGCGGGGGAAAGCGGGAGCGCGGTAACTTACCGGAGCACGAAGGAGGAGGTGGAAAAGAAGTTTGGGGAAATCGGGAAGCTGATGTATGCGCTTGTAAAGTCGTTCAAAGGGCTTGGGGGGCAGCGAGCATACGACACGCTGAAACGGGTATTTGAAGAGCAATACCGGGTAGTACAGGCGGAAGGGGAAAAAAAGACGGTAGCGGCGCCGCGGGATACGGAAAAGGCCGGGGCGAAAAGCATGGAAAGCCCGTATGGTGGGGAACTTGGGGACGCGGGAGAGCAAGCGGAAATCGTCCCCCGTGAAACAAAAGAAATCGACGCGAAAAGCGTACAGAGCCCGCACGGCCCGGACTGCCATTACCGAAACAAGAACGGCAACGGGGTAAAAGGCTATTCCATCAATGTGACAGAAACGTGCGATACGGGCAAGCTCAATCTGATAGTGGATGTGCAAACGGAAGCGGCGAGTATGGCTGATAACCTTTCCCTATTCCGGTTGAGGCTTTTCAGTAGTTCCTATCGCTATCTGGCGATGTTTCGTTGTCATCCTTATCCGGCCTCAGAGGGCCAGGGATGTTTCCTCCCGCCAGTTCTTTCTCCAGGTGCAGCCCTTCCCTTTCGCTTAGGTCGGGGTCCCTCGGTTCCGGTTCCCCCGTTTGCGGACCAAAGGTCCGACGGTACTATGACTGCACGACGACTTCTCATAGCCCTTCCCGCCTCGCTTCGTTTTCCTTCACTCAACGGTACTGGTTAGGTTGCCCGCTTTTCGTGTTATTTCCCCCGGTTCCTGGCGGGAATCTCCTCTCCCTTACGAGCGTAGAAGAGGCCCGGTGTACTTATACCCCGCCTTGTCCGCCGGCGGCTCTTTTCCTCCAGAGACTATGAACCTAAATTCTCTATTTTTGTTGTAACTAGGAGTTTGTTGCGCTTCGCGCATAAAATAGTATAAATATTCATGTTTATGAATATTTATACCTTACAAACTCCGAAAGCATGCCCATTTATCGGGATTTTTTGCATGTTCATGCAAAAAATCCACAAGTGCAACAGGCTCCTAGCTTTACGCGGGTATTCACGATGAATACTTCAATACAAACTTCAAAAATCCGCGGGTGCAATCGGACGCAAAGCGTCCGCGGATGCCGGCGCCTTGATTGGAAGGCGCCGGCGTTAAAACGGAATATCGTTGGCAAAACCGCCGTTTTCAGAGGAACTATCCTCCTGCGGGGAAAAACCATGATCGTCTCCGCCTCCGCCGTTTTGACCGGCCTGGCCCTGCCCGTAAGACGGGGAAGCGCCCCCGCCTCCCAAAAGCTGTAAATTAGAAACAACAATTTCTATCCTGGATCGGTTCTGACCGTCCTGTACCCAGCGATCCTGACGGAGTTCGCCTTCAATACCGACCATTTTTCCCTTATTAAGGTACTGATTGAGGGATTCGCCTTGGCGGCCCCAAAGGACAACATCGAAGAAATTGGCTTCATCTTCCCACTTGTCTTCCGTCCGCTTACGGCGGTTTACCGCAATAGAGAATTTACAAACCGCCTGTCCATTGGCGGTATACTTGAGTTCCGCATTTCGGGTTAAACGCCCTATAAGAACAACATGGTTTAGATCGGCCATACAAGCCTCCTCTTATTCAATCTTCTTAAAGAGATATTTAAGAAGATTGGCGTTGAGCTTGAAAATCCTGTCCAGATTTACGATCTTTGCAGGATCAAGTTTGAGTGTAAAAAGAACATACTTACCCCGCCGCCGCTTTTTAACTTCGTAGGCAAGCTCCCTATCCCCCATTTCATCGGTTTTTTCAATTTCCGCTCCATTGGCGGCAAGATCGGAAAGAACCTGTTCCCGGCCCGGCCTGTGCAGGTCTTCTTCCAGAGGGAAGATAACCATCAATTCATAAAGACGCATGAGTCCTCCTTACGGACAGCAAATTTTTCCGCCGCAAGGGCGGATAAGCTCTGGCCTGCCGACGGCCTGCCGCATTTGTAGATTTTTTGCATAACTATGTAAAAAATCCCGGCTGCCGGGCTTCTGGGCAGGCAAAGAGGCGTAATTATGCGCAACCTATCATTCCGCATAATTTATAATATCTAACATGGAGGTTTTGGTCAATATATCAATATTTATTCCGATATTATGAAAGAGTAAATTATGAACAAACGTATAAATTTTGAAAATAATATTTTTATCCTCAGTGAAAGGATACGGCTGTTGAGGGATATACTCTGTCTTGAAACAGATCTTGAAATTTTCCTTGAAAAAACGATAGATGATATATATTTTATAAATAGAACTTTAGATATTTTGCTTAATATATTAACCCAAAATAAGCATCTTATCGAAAGAGACACCCAATTTGACAATTTGTCGGAGCTAGAGTGGCAATTCTCTCAGGTTTTGAGCGGCTTTTTAAGCGGAACCGGAATTATGGCGGGTACTATTTCTGAACAATACCGTGATACGGTGGTACAGGTACGCGGTCAAAGCCAAGACCGGCAGGAAATAATTGGTAATTCGATAGGAAAAGGGAATATTATGAGCGGGGAACCGCTTGTTAGTTACGATGAATTGAGCGAACTCTTAAAGGGTTTTTAATGAATAGGTCCGCGGCGGGCATTTCCCGCGCAGGCCGCCGGCGGGGGGCCTAACGGTGAAGAAAAGGGCCGTACAAATTTAGCAAATGAGAATAACGGGAGGCAGCCTGGGGGGAAGACAGATTGAGGTTCCTGAAGGCCGTATCCGTCCTGCTATGGACAGGATGCGGGAATCAATTTTTGCGGTTCTAGGCGATTTAAGCGGAAAGTCGTTTTTGGATCTCTTTAGCGGTTCGGGTATCATCGCGCTTGAAGCCGCGTCGCGGGGGGCGGATCCGGTAGAAGCGGTAGAAAACGACAGCCTCAAGAGAAAAATATTATTAAAGAATGTTTCTATTTCTCCGGTGTTTATCCGGTGCCGTTTTATGGCGGTTGAGTTGTATGTAAAACGGGCCGGGCGGGGTTTTGATCTTATCTTTTGCGATCCTCCCTTTCCCTACCGGTATAAATGGGAACTGTTGGGGGAAATAGCCGCTTCACCCCTGGTTCAAGATACATCGCTTGTGCTCCTGCACCGGCCCCGCGAGGATGAGCATAAGGAGGCCGTTCCTTTTCTGGTATACCAAGAATCCAGAGAATACGGCCGTTCTATAGTTGATTTTTTTATGGGGAGTAAGAACTAAAAGGGATTGTATAAAGCCGGTTTTATACAATAAGAACGGAACGGTTAAAAACATTTTTGTTAGACGTTCCGTTTATAAAATTATTATTGTTTTTTTTACAATAATTATTAATAATGGGCGTAAGATGAAATATCAAAATTTATTTGACAAATTTGATGAACAAAACAAGTTTATCAAGACGGTTGAAAAACCTGCAATTGACGGGCCGCAAAAAGCCGCGTTGAATAGAAAGGGCAACGCCCTGTTCAACGCGGGTGATATTGAAGGGGCAAAGAGAATTTTTCTAACTACCGGCTATTCAGATGGATTATCACGTATAGGCGATTCTTACAAATCTGAAGGGAAATATTTAGATGCTTTGCGTATGTATTGGATTGCTCCGGATCGTACTAAATCGGAACCGATCATCATGCAACTTTCGGAGTTGTTAAAAAGTTTAATTCATGAAGAAGGGGATCCCAGTGAGTGATGTCATAAAGCGGATCGTAGACGATTCTTTTCAAATGGAAGAGGCGGCAAATGCTGAGAACTCTTATGCAGGACAGACGACGGAAGGTCTTGAGATATCTGAACTTTCAAAAAAAGGTTATCAGTATCTTAAAGAAAATAAGATAAATAATGCGGTAGAATGTTTCAGCAGTATCCTTGCGGTTGATGAAAATAACAATTACGCGCTTGTAGGGATGGGCGATGCTACCCGTAAACGGGGATCTTTTCGGGACGCGGTAAATTATTATCAGCGTTGTCTGGTACATCATCCTGGAAATAATTATGCTTTATTCGGTTTGGCCGATTGTTACAAAGCCCTGAATCAGTACCATAAGGCCATTGAAATTTGGGAGCAGTACCTGGTCCATGATGATAAGAATATAACCGTTCTTACCCGCGTTGCCGACGCCTACCGTAAGGTACGTGATTTTAAACACTCCAAGGCGGTCTATCAGCGTGTGCTTGATATGGAAGAGCAGAACCCCTATGCCATTATCGGGCTCGGCCATCTTCACTACGATTTCAAGGAATACCGCGAAGCTCTATTCTATTGGGGCAAGATGCTTGAAGCCAACAGGGAAAATGTTGATATCAGGGTGCTTACCTCAATAGGAAACTGCCACCGTAAATTAAAAACATTTGAAGAGGGAATAGTATACTTTGAAAAGGCTCTGAACCGCGATCTCTACAATTTTTACGCGCTTTTCGGCCTTGCGGATTGCTACCGCGGTATGAATCAACAGGACAAGTCGCTTGAATACTGGAACCGGATACTGGATCAGGACCCCCGGAATAAGGTTATCCTGACCCGCGCCGGAGACGCATACCGTAATCTAAACAACTACGAGAAGGCTGTTGAGTATTATCAGCGGGCCCTTAATATAGAATTTGACACCTATGCGGTGCTGGGTCTTGCGGTTGTCGCCAAGGCTCTGGGGAAATACGATGAAGCGATAGAATCGCTGGGGCGTTTAATTCAGCAGGACGCCAGAAACTACCGCCTCTATCTGGAGCTTGCGGATTGCAGGCTTAAAAAGGGAGAAAAACAAAAGGCCGTAGAGGTACTTGAGGAATTCCAACGGTTGGGGATACGGAATGTCAATATCCAGGAGATGCTTGAAAAACTGCGTTCCTGATTGCGGGCCGCTTCCGGCGGGAAATCCGGCGGGAAATAAGCCCAGAGAGGCCGTTCTTGGTCTTTCCCCCGATGTATTGAGCGGAATCCTCGCCCCGCTTCCCGCTTTCCGTTCCCGCCAGATATGGAAATGGATCGTAAAGGGTGCAAAATCTTTTTATGAGATGAGTAATCTGCCCCTGGGCCTGCGGGAAGAACTTGAAGCGCGTTTTGCTATTTATACAAGCAGTATTACCCGGAAACTGAACGGCGGCGGAACGGTAAAACTCCAGATCGCTCTTGTTGACGGCAATAAAATTGAAGCCGTGCTGCTTTCCGACGGTGAAGGACGCAGGACCGCCTGTATTTCTACCCAGGCAGGATGCGCAGCCTCCTGTATTTTCTGTAAAACCGGGTCCTTGGGTTTTAAGCGTAATCTTGGGGCCGGCGAAATTGTAGAACAACTGCTGCTCCTCGCCTCTCTTGAAAAGGATATCTCCAATATCGTCGTTATGGGCATGGGCGAACCCCTGCTTAACCTTGAAGAACTCCGCAAGGCTCTTTCCCTTATCATGTCGAGCGAGGCTCTAGGCTATTCAAAGAGGCGCATCACGGTGTCTACATGCGGCATCGCCGATGGGATACGGGACCTTGCCGATCACGGCCCTGATATCAGGCTTGCGCTTTCCCTTACCTCCGCAAGAACCAGGCTGCGGGAAGAGCTTATGCCGATAACAAAGTCGAACCCCCTGCCCCGCCTCAAGGAAAGCCTCCGGTACTACCAGGGGAAAGGCGGAGGCCGCATTACCCTGGAGGCGGTTCTTTTTGCGGGGCTCAATACCGGCGAAGAGGACGCCGCGGAAACGGCCGCGTTTGCGCGGGGGCTGCATACGGTGGTAAACCTTATTCCCTGGAACCCTGTCGAGGGTCTAGCGGAGGGCCGGTTGCTTAGAAGCCCCGAACCGCAGGAAGTGCGGCGGTTTGCCCGGCAGCTTGAAAAACGGGGCCTCAAGGTAACACAGCGGCTTGAAAAAGGCAGAGAAGTTTCCGGCGCCTGCGGCCAGTTGGGGATCTGACACCGCGCACGACCGGTGCATTACATGATACAATGAAGACGGATGCGTTCCCAAAACCCGGTTAGTTTTGGGAATGCTTTGTTATATAAAAAATTGTAACCCCGCCCGCGCCGCGGACACGAAGTGTCCGATGGGACTTTGGTGAATTTTTGCTCAGTGTGCCTTTGGCACACCTCCATGCAAAAAATCCCGATTAACAAGGCTCCGCGAACCGCGAACCTGTGGTTCGATGGTTCGATGGGAGTTTGCAAATTTATACAATTTTTGGGCAAAGCCCCACAAACTCCTATTGTTAAATAAGAAGAAATTTAGTACTGTTTCTTAACTTGGCGGAATTAAGACGGACATTCCGATAATTTTATTATGGAAGCACGGGGCCGGGTATGAAAATTAAAGTAAAGATAATCAGCCTTTTGGGTAGTATGATAGTTGTCGTTCTCTGTATATTGCTGCTGGTTATGATAATCAGCACCGGACAGACCGGGCGGCAGGTAGATCTGATGTTCCATAATATCAACAACGATGTTGAAAAGAATGTGCGGGATCAGCTTTTGTCTTATGCGGAAGAAATAAGCCATTATATTGTTTCGCTGGAAGCTGAAATTGATAAAAATATGCTGAACGCGGCAAAATTGTTGGCGGAGCTTGACCGTTTACACGGCGGCAACATAAGCCTGCCGGAACTTGAACGCATAAAAAAGGTAACCGGCATGTCGGATCTCTATCTGGGGGATATAAACGGCATTTTTACCGTCAGTACGGAAACTTCGGCGGCAGGCATCTCCTTGTTTGATATTTGGGACGGCTACCGTATGCTGGTTACCGGGGCGTCGGATTATCTGCCCTCGACGCTCAAGGTTAAAGTTGAAACCGGAGAAATATTCAAATTTACGGCAATTCCCCGCTATGACGGCAGGGGGGTGCTTGAGTCCGCCCTGAACGCCGGCAGCATGGAGGCCTATCTTCAGGAATTTCTTAAAGCCAACCCCAGCATATACTCCATGAATCTTTTTGACAGCGCCCTAGTTACCCTTACCGACAACCACAACCAGGGCAGCCGGTCTTTTTATACTAAAGGCGCCGCTGTATCAGCGTCCAGTTCACCGGAAATAGCCAATCTGTTCAAAGACCCCGCCGCGCTGACCGTTTCGATAGACAAGGAAGAAGCGCTCATCTTTTATCCGGTTATGGCTGATAACGCGGTACGCTATGTGTTGTTCATTCATCTTGATTCATCGGGCTATTTTGCGATAGCCCGTCTTATTGAACGGACTCTGCAAGACCTGGTCGAAGCAGCCGCACGCATGTATATAGTTTCCTGCGGGGCGGTATTTATTTCCCTGCTGCTCTTTACGGTCTTTATCGCCCTGATGGTAAGCCGTATTCTTAAACCGCTCAACTTCTTTAATACCGTCCTTGCGTCTTTTGCGGGAGGGGACTTTTCACTGAACATTCCCGGCGAGTTTATCAGACGAAAGGATGAAACCGGCGAAATGTCGGAGTATTTTCAAACTACCATTAACAAAATGAAAGAGCTTATTACGGTTATTAAGTCCCGTACCTCTTCCCTTTCAACAACCGGAGCGGATTTGAGAGCCAACATGGCCGATACTTCGGCGGCTATCAATGAAATACACGATAATATCCAAAACATGAAAGACCAGATAGGGTATCAATCAATAGGCGTTACGGAGATGACAGGATCTATGGAACTTATAATGGAACATATCAATACCCTCAATGAGCATATCGCCATGCAATCCGGCAATGTTGCGGAGTCCTCATCATCCATCCAGGAAATGCTGACAAATATCCATTCAGTTGTGGGGACCCTGATCAAGAATACCGCCAATGTCAATACCCTGCTGGAATCATCGGAGATCGGTAAAGCCGATCTACAGCATGTTTCGCTGGATATTCAGGAAATCGCGCGGGAATCTGAAGGATTGCTTGAGATAAATTCGGTAATAGAGAATATTGCAAGCCAGACGAATCTTTTATCCATGAATGCGGCTATTGAAGCAGCCCATGCGGGGGAAGCGGGGAAGGGTTTTGCGGTGGTTGCCGGCGAGATACGGAAACTGGCCGAATCTGCGGCTAAACAATCCAGTACAACCGCCGCAATGCTCCAGAAAATAAAGACTTCTATTGATACGATCAGTAAATCAACCGCGGTGGTGCTGAACCGGTTTGAGGCTATTGATCAGGAAGTAAAAACCGTATCGGAACAGGAACGGGATATACGCAGCGCTATGGAGGAGCAGGAGACCGGAAGCAAGAATATTTTCAATGTGATGCTTCAGTTAAAGGATATTACGGATGTAGTAACCTATGAATCATTGGAAATGACCGGGAAGAGCACTGAAGTTATCAGGGCAAGCGGTAAGTTGGAACAGATAACCGGTGAAATTACAACTGATATGAATGAAATAGCAGCCGGCGCCCAACAGCTCAATAACGCCGTCATACGGATACACGAGATAAGCTCCGAGAATAAAAACAACATCGATACCCTTAACGCGGAGCTATCCAAATTCAGGGTGTAGCGCGCCGGAGGGAAGCTCAATGACGCGCCAGGGTGGGGATCGGCCCTGTGAAAATCCGCGGCATGGAGGCGGGAGCAGGGGTTACAGGCCGCGGAAACATGCGGCTGCCGCACTATGCCTACTACGGAATAACGCTTAACTTTGCCAGCATAGCGGAGTTCAGCCTGAAAGCCCGGAGGATATGGTTTAAGCGGTTCAACCGCCTGTCGGCACAAAGCAGCGGCTTTACTTTTAACCACTAAGATGCACGAAAAGAAAACAACCGCCGAGGGCGCAAAGGACGCTCAATAAAGCGTGCGAAAGCATGTCTTTCCAATTAAGGCAGCACAGTGTAAGGCCCAATCAACATACCTCGCCCTGAAGCTCCCCCGGGAACCAGTAAGCGGGATATTGGGTATTAAACCCCTTCGGCACGAATAAAAGTTGCGGCCTAAAATTAATGTTTTAGGCCGTAGAGTGTTTTCTCACCAAAACCTTCGTGTCGCAACGCGGTTAAATTTCTTAAAAGTAAAATTGCTGTAGGGGGAAATCTTTCACTGGGTGAAAAGGGGCGCCTGCACACCATTTCATGTTTATTTTTATAAGAAATAGTGTATTTATTCGTGTGGTTAGTGTTGTTTGGTTATATTAAAAATTTGTCCTTACACATAGATTCACGATTAATGAGGCTCCGCGAACCGCGAACCAGAGGTTCGATGGGAGTTTACAAGGTATAAAAATTCACAAATATGAATTTTTATACTGTTTGTTGCGCTTCGCGGGGTTCGTCATTTTTGTCCGTATGGTCTACTTTTCCTTAAAAACTAACGAAAAAGCGGTTAAAAAATTTTCAATTTCGGTAATTTCTCAAAGATTGAAAAAAATGCAATGATTCTGGAAAATTCCCTTGACCTTCTGTACTATCTGTTATAGTATAAGTATAACAGATGTTTATTACGATTGAACCAAACAGTCAAACCCCCATCTACCTGCAATTGCGGCGGCAAATTGTGGAGGGAATTGTCCGGGGGGAACTCCGTCCCGGGGACCCCCTGCCGTCGGTACGGCAGATGGCGGTGGATATGGGGATCAATCTGCATACGGTGAACAAGGCCTACGGCGTTTTACAGGCCGAAGGGTTTGTGGAAATATTCGGACGCCGGGGGGCGCGGGTAGCCCCGGCGCCGCCCCGTTACGACGAGGCTTTTCTGGCGGAGCTGCGGGGGCAACTCCAGGCCCTGTACCGGGAAGCCCGGAGCCGGGGTGTGGAAGGAGAATTGTTCGCGGCCCTTCTGCAAGAGGCGCTGCGCGAGGCGCCCTAAACAACTCATGTTACGCAAGGATTTGAAAAACAAAGAATTTAACCACGGACAGCACGGACAAAAGTCAGAAATTCAAATAAAAGTCCGTGTTTTCCGTGTGGTCAGTGGTTAATAAAGGAGGTATAAAATGATCCTGATGTTGTATATTCTGGTTTTTTTACTGATTTTGGGGCTTCTGTCCCATACCCCCTATGTAACCCGGAAGACCGAACTCTTCGGGGTAAGCATCCCCTCCCGGGCGGCGGATCACGAACAATGCCGCCTCCTCCGGGCTTCCTACCGCGGCCGGATGCTCCTGGCCGGGGCGGTCCTGGCCGTTGCCGCAGCCCTAGGTTTCCGCTTTTGGGGGAGCGCCGAGGGGGCCCTGGGGTTCAGCGCCGCCCTGGGCGGCTGCGGCCTTGCGGGCTTTCTCTTTTACCTGGCCTGCCGCCGCGGGGCAAAACGGCTCAAGGACGAGATGGGCTGGGGGGCCGCAGCGGATGCGGAGCTTTTGGTGGTGGACACCGAATCCCCCCTGGGGGATACCCCGTCCCCGGCCTGGCTGCTGCTCTACCTCCTCATCCCCATCCTTACCGCCATGGCCATAGCCCTGGCCTGGCCCTACGCCGCCGATCCGCTTCCCCTCCGTTACGACGCCTTGGGGAGGCTTGACCGGGCGGTCCCGAAAACCGTCGCCGCGGTACTTCCCCTGCTCCTCAGCCAAGCCCTGGTTTTGCTTGTCTGCGCCGGGGCCTTTTTCGCGGTCCGCCACGGGAAACGGCAGATCGACGCGGCGGATGCCGAGGCTTCCCGGAGCCGGGAAAGGCGGTTCCGCCGGATCATGAGCGCCTCGGTACTGTTCGGAGGGGCCCTGCTGGGGGCCTTTTTCGGAGGGCTCCGGATTTTGACGCTCCTGGGCCTCAGCGCCCGGCTTATCACCGCCTTGATCCTGGATATCGCCCTGGGCGCCGCCATCCTCTTTGCCCTAGGAGTTTGTTGCACTTGTGGATTTTTTGCATATTCATGCAAAAAATCCCGATCAATGGGCATGCTTGCTCCTCGGACATTCAAATGTTGACGGCGCCTTTTTTTATCGCTATCTTTAACCAGTGAGAGCTTTCAGTCTTTTCTATACGGCGTTTTTCCTCCTTGTCTTTTCTGCCCTGCCCCCTCTCGAAGCGGAGGAAGGCAGGCCGCTTTCGGCTGCCCGTGCGGAAGAGAGTATGCGGGAGAGAATCACCGGTTTTCTTAGAGAAAATAACTATTCCTTTGAGGAACGTTCCCTTTATGCCGGGTACGGCGGTTTTGGTTCGTCTGTTTTTATCAATATTCCCAAAAATACCGCTCAAGATAACGCGCTGCTCTTTGTGCTGGCGGTCCCCCTGATCCCTTCAGGCGGCCCGCAGGAGAATAATTCATATACCTTTAACGCGGTCTGTTCTTTCCTTAAAAAAATTGAAGGACGGGAACGGGATACGGATATTCTTATTGCCTTTCTGGGGAATGAAGTTTCAGTCCTGCCGGAAGCAGAAAGAAAACATGCCAATCTGGGGCTTTTGGATCTGCTTGCCAACCTGAACAACCCGGATCAGACTGTTCTGTGGTATCTGGATTTAGACAGCCCTCCTACAAGGCTCCTCTTTCATCATGGAAAGGCGGGAACCGTCGCCCCTTTAAGTATACTCTCTCCTCTGCCCGGTCTTTGCGAATCCCTGGCTATTCCCTATACCTTTGCGGTCCGTTTTAACGGACTCTACAAGCTGCGTCTGGCCGAAGGGCCGCCCAGCCTGAATATCGCGTTGGAACAGGGCTTTTCTTCGCTCTGTATAAAGGGTGAAAACGATCAGACTACCATAAAGGATACGGAGACAGAAAGCGCCGCGGCCAGGTACATTCCTGCGGAGATACTGGCAGACCTTTTCGTCAATTATGCCGCTTCTGTCAATATTAAGGTAGAAAACCAGGACTACCATTACTCTCTTATCAGCATACCGGCGGGAAAGGTAATTTTTATTTCGGAACTGCTCACCATAGTGATGCTGCTCTTATTGTGCGCCGTATTCTTTTTTGCCTTCCTTATCTACTCCATGATATACCGCAGAAGGCTTACCTTTCAGTGGCGGCGCTTTCTCGGCCATGCGTGGCTGCTGCCGATTTTTCTTGCTGTGCTGGCCGTATCCTTGGAGGTTTCAGGTGTTTTTCTTATCCTTCTGCGCGGTATCTTTAAATCTTCCGCCGGTTTTTCCACCGGTTCCTCATATATTTTAGGCGCTTTCCGTGTCGGTATCAGCCTTCTCCTCTTTTCCCTTACCTCTCCCCTAACCCGCTTCCTCAAATTCCCCCGCACGGAAATTTTTTACGGCAATTCGGCCGTTATCCTTGTCATTCTGGGTATCCTGATAGCCGCGGTACTCGATATAACCTTTATCCCCATTTTCTTCTGGGCCTTTCTCTTTACCCTTCTGGGATCGCTTGTAAAGATCCCCTTACTGATCTTTGTCTCAGCGCTCTTTACACCGCTCCTGGCAATCTTTGTCCTTAAAAATATTCTTGACGGAAATTACAGCCGCCTTGGGGAAATTCTTCTCTCCCCATCCCCCTTTCCAGTCATCTATATGGCCCTTATTTCATTACCCTTTGTCCTTATCCTCAAACGAGGAGTAACGCTTTCTGAAAATCGTACCAAGTCAAAACCAGCCTATTCGGTATATTTTTTCCCGCGTATTATCCTTTTAGGCTGCTTAACGCTTTTCTTGATCGTATTCCTGTACCGGAATACCAGGAATACGCCCGCCCTGCCCGAACGCCGCAGTTTTACCGAGGCGCCCTACCAGGAAGGGATAATCAGCCTGGGCGCCGAAGAGACGGTCTTTATAGAACGGCGGAGTATACTCATACACATCAGCGCAAAGGGGAATCCTGTCCGCTTCGATGTGTACCTTGTATCCGAAAGGCCCCTTCCCCTTTATTCAGCCTCCATGCCTTTTGAAACTTATAATCAAGGTTACACAACAGAATTCCTTCCAGGGGAAGAGCCGCCCAATCCCTTTAGCGCGGAACTGGTAGTTCCTATTAATTCCCGTTTTTCTATACAGATAGAAGCTCTCTATAATCGCTACGACCCTGAAATAGATCCTTACGGCGTACCTGACAGCAATGATTATCTCCTGCGGGTAGTTAAAACATTGGAGTACTAGTAGCTTGATTAGGTAAAATCAATAGGTTTAACCACGGACCACACAGACAACAAGGACGAAGAAAAAGGGTAAACTTGAAGTAAAATCAGCTTATTTCCGATATTTTTCCAGCTTTTCCCTATTTTTCTGTGTGGTCCGTGAGGTGAGTGGTTAAATTCTTTATCAGTTCATTTAGCCTAATCAAGGTACTAGGAGCCGCGGACACTTCGTGTCCGATGGGACTTTGGTGAATTTTTGCTCAGTGTGCCTGTGGCACACCTTCATGCAAAAATTTCGATTAACGGGGCTCCGCGAACCGGAGGTTCGATGGGAGTTTGCAAATTTATACGATTTTTGGGCAAAGCCCCACAAACTCCTAGGTCTGATTGCCCCAGCGGTTTTACTTTTAACCGCGAAGACTCCTAACATTCCAAAAATACGCTGAAATTTTTCGCCCGCTTACGCGGGACAGCAGCCTCGGACACTTCGTGTCCGGTTGCGGCAACAGGGCTATGCGCATTCTTCACCGCCCATGCCCTTTTCCAACCCCCGCCGAAAAAACTCACGCGGCAGCGTGTCGACGGAATAAATTATTTACGGCGTAGGCCCCGTAAAGGCCCTGTTGTAAATTCAGGCGTCAGGCCCGCCGAAAAAACTCACGCGGCGGCGTGTTGACGGAATAAATTATTCACGGCGTAGGCCCGGTAAAGGCCCTGTTGTAAATTCAAGCGTCAGGCCGCCGCCGAAAAAACTCACGCGGCGGCGTGTTGACGGAGTAAATTATTCACGGCGTAGGCCCGGTAAAGGCCCTGTTGTAAATTCAGGCGTCAGGCCCGCCGGAGGCGGACCGGCCTTGTCATGCCACGGCTTGCCCTGAACCAAGGGTGTCAGACACCCTTGCGAAAAAAGTTCGGGGGCGCAGCCCCCGAACCCCCAAAAGCATCCGCGCCTGCTCCCGCTCTTCGGCCTTTTCAGGCGTCCGCTCCGCGTCCGCCCTCACTCCGCCATCCGGCGGAGCGGCCAAAGAGCCCTGCTTAAACCTGCCTAAAAACTGGGGCGGACAAGACGGAAGCCAAGATAGATGCTCCGGGTAGAGGGAGTGAGGTAGAACCGATGGGCGGAACGCACGTTCCCAGCGGGGTCGTACCAGCTCCCGCCGCGTTAGACGCGATCCGAGCCCGAAGAAGCGCCCGTGGGATCGGTCTGGGCACCGCCTGCGTACGCACCGAACCAGTCCCAGCACCATTCCCACACATTCCCGTGCATGTCGTATAGGCCCCATGCGTTCGCCGTATAGGTCCCTGCATTCGTTGTTTTTCCTATCTTGAAATCATAATTTGCCTGCCCCGTTGTTATGCCTGCACCCGTTGAATACGCCGTGGTTGTCCCCGCGCGGCAGGCGTATTCCCACTCCGCTTCAGTCGGCAGACGGTATCCGTTGGCGTTCCGGTTCCAGGTTACAGTGCTTCCGCTTATCGTATATGCCGGTGTCAAGCCTTCCTGCCCGCTCCGCCAATTGCAGTAGGCTGCCGCGTCATTCCAGCTTACCAGTACCACCGGCTGATTATCCCCCTGGCTAAAATACGGGTTTTTCCAATTCGCGTCAGCTTTTTCCACCCACTCACCGCCGGTCAATACATACCCTCCGCCGGATATCTCCGCCTCTGTCTTATAACCGCTCGCGTTTACAAAGCGCCGGAACTCTCCTACCGTTACCTCGTACTTGCCCATATAAAAGCCGCTTACCGTTACGCGATGCTGTACTTCATTGTCGTACCGTCCCGCTTCCGAAGCGGGGCTGCCCATGGTAAAGGTTCCGCCAGGTATGCGGACAAAGTTGTCCGGCGCCGGGTTTACCGGCACGGCGGCGGTCCGCACCGTTACCGCCTGCGACTTGGCGCTCTCAAGCCCGTCCTTTAATGCCGTTACCCAGAAGTA
>JAISQR010000011.1 GCA_031274035.1 Treponema sp.
TTTTTTGCATGAATATGCAAAAAATCCCGATCAATGGGCATGCTTTCGGAGTTTGCAAGGTATAAATATTCATAAATATGAATATTTATACTATTTTATGCGCGAAGCGCAACAAACTCCTAGCAGCCGCGGACACTTCGCGTCCTATTCCACCGTCGGCTAAACTGCCTCTATTATTCCCCGCAGTATCTCAAGCCCCTGTTCAATCTCGCTGTCGCTGATGAAGTAGGGCGGGAGAAAACGCAGGGTATTGGCCCCCGCCGAAAGGATAAGGAGTCCCTTTTCAAGGGCCGCTTCTAGGACAGGCCAGGCTTCCCCGGTAATGTCTACGCCTATCATAAGGCCGCGGCCCCGTATTTCCCTCACCTTGGGGCTGTTCCAGCCTTTGATAAGGGCCCGCATTTTCTCGCCTTTGCGCCCGATCTCCTTGAGAAATTCCGGCCTGTCCACTGTATCAAGAACAACAAGCCCGGCGGCGGCGGCCAAAGGATTGCCGCCGAAGGTGCTGCCGTGATCGCCCGATTCAAGGACATCCGCCGCCTTTCCGCCTGCCAGGACGGCCCCCGCGGGGACGCCGCCGCAGAGCCCTTTGGCAAGGGTAACGATATCCGCCTTAACCTTATAGTATTCCAGGGCAAGAAAACTGCCCGTGCGCCCTATGCCGCATTGTATCTCGTCAAACATAAGGAGAATGTCCCGCTCGGCGCAGAGCCTGGCCGCTTCCGCTATATACTCGCGAGTCTGCGGGATTATACCGCTTTCCCCCTGTATAGCTTCAATAAGAAGGCCCGCCACAGAGAATTTATCGAGGGTACGGTCAAGCGTAGCAATGCCGCCTCCCTCTATAAAGAGGAAGCCTTCGGTAAAGGGACCAAAATCCTTGTGGAACTTATCCTGACCGGTTGCCGAAAGCGTCGTAATGGTCCTGCCGTGGAAGCTCCCTTTAAGGGTAACAATCCGGTGTCGGCCCGGCCCGTACTTTCTAAGGGAATACTTCCTGGCTATCTTGCAGGCCCCTTCGTTTGCCTCCGCGCCGGAATTGGCAAGAAAGACCTTTTTCATACCTGCCGGCGCACAGGCCGCAACAAGTTTTTCGGCAAAGGCCGCCGATACATCGCTCTGGTAGTAATTGCAGACATGGTTGAACTTGCCGGCCTGTTCCGCTATGGCATTGACAAGGGGCGGATAGGCATGACCCAAGCAATTCACCGCAATGCCGGCGGTAAAATCCAGATATTTTTTCCCCTGAACATCAAAAAGCCAGGATCCTTCGCCTTTGGTAAAGGTAACTGGAAGCCGGTGGTAGGTGTTCATAAATACATCCGACATAATTTCTCTCCCTAATGAAAATCCTCGTAACTCCGCTCAGGCATATACGATTTTTCGAAAGCATGCCCGTTGATCGGGCTCCTAGCAGCCTGTTGCACTTGTGGATTTTTTGCATATTCATGCAAAAAATCCCGATCAATGGGCATGCTTCGGAGTTTGCAAGGTATAAATATTCATATTTATGAATATTTATACCATTTTATGCGCGAAGCGCAACAAACTCCTGGACTCACCCCTCTATCATAGTACCTATACCTTCATCGGTAAAAAGCTCGATAAGGAGGGCATGGAGCAGACGGCCGTCTATGATATGCGCCTTTTTCACGCCGCCGTCCAGGGCCAGGCTGCAACAGTCCACCTTGGGGATCATGCCCTTGCTTACTATACCGTCTCTTTTTAGGCCGTCCAGTTCCTGCCGTGTAACCCTGCTGATAAGAGAATCGGGGTCCTGCACATCACGGAGTATACCCCTGACATCGGTCATAAGCAGGAGCTTCTCCGCGTTAATAGCGGCGGCAATTTTAGCGGCGGCAGTGTCGGCGTTCACATTGAGGGACAGGCCCTTATCCTCGTCTATGCCAAGGGCTACGGACGAAACGACGGGAATAGCCCCGGAATCGAGCGCCGCGTTAAGCGCGGCGGTATCTACGGTTTCAATTTCGCCCACAAGACCCAGGTCCTCGCCTGTATCACGGAGCCTTCGGGCCTGGAGCAGCGCCCCGTCTATGCCGCAAAGCCCCATAGCCCGGCCCCCGGCCTCTTGTATAAGCGCGGTAATATCCTTGTTCACCTTGCCGCAGAGAACCATCTGCACAACTTCCATAGTTTCCTCATCGGTGTAACGCAGGCCCTGTACAAAACGGCTTTCCTTGCCTATCTTTTTAAGCACCGCCTCTATCTCGGGACCGCCCCCGTGAACCAGTACCGTCCGAATACCGGTACAGGCCATGAAGATAAGGTCCTGCATGACGGCAGCCTTGAGTTCCCCATTGATCATAGCATTACCGCCGTACTTGACGACTATGGTCTTGCCGCGGTACTGCTGTATATAGGGCAGCGCCTTGATAAGAACCCCCGCCCTGTCAGCATTATTTATTGTTTCTTTCATAGTTGTATCCCTTGATAACGCCCCTGTTTCCGGCAAAGCCCCACGGCCGGCCTCTCAGCCCCGGATATGGACCCTGCATACACGGGTTTTAGGTCCGGTAATCTCCGTTAATTTTAACATAGTCATAGGTCAAATCGCAGCCCCAAACTTCGGCCTTACCGGGTCCCGGGCCGCCGGGCCTTTCCCTGTTCAATTCTATATCTATTTCAATTTCATCCTGGGAAAGTATACGCTTTGCATCCTCCTCGGAAAAAGAAAGGAACGCGCCGTTCCTGCAAACGGTTATATGTCCGGCTCTGCCCCCAAAACTGACATCTACAGCTTCAGCGTCAAAGTCCGCGCCGGAATAACCCATCGCGCAGAGAACCCGGCCCCAGTTGGCGTCCGCACCGAAGCAGGCCGCCTTAACCAGATTTGACGACGCCACTGTTTTAGCAAGCAGTTCCGCATCTGCATCGTCATCCGCGCCGTGAACTTTTACGGTAACAAGTTTTGACGCTCCCTCCCCATCCCGAGCCGTCTCACGGGCCAGACCGACGCAGAGGCTTTCCAGAGCGGCGGCAAATACCGCATAATCCGCTCCTTCCGTCTGTATGGAAGGATTCCCGGCCAGGCCGTTTGCCATAACAAGGATCATGTCGTTGGTAGAAGTATCGCCGTCTATGGTAACGCGGTTAAACGAATGTTTTACCGCACGGCGCAGGGCGCTGTCCAGAAGCGGACGGCAAATATCGGCGTCGGTAGTAACAAAGCAGAGCATAGTTGCGAGGTTAGGGTGAATCATCCCCGAACCCTTAACCATGCCGCCTATACGCACCGGCTTACCGGCAATCTCAAACTCTACCGCCCCCTGCTTCTTCCGTGTATCGGTGGTCATGATCGCCTCAAGCGCAGCCTCATGCCCGGCGGCGTCATTACGGAGGGATGCCGCTAGAGCGCCTATGCCCTGTTCTATGGGCCGTAAGGGCAGCGGTACGCCTATCACGCCTGTCGAAGCAACCGCCGTATCTTCGGGCCTTAAAGGGCCGCCGGCCCTGCAAGACAGCGCGTCGGAGGCCAGTTCCGCCATGCGCCGGGCCGCGGCAAAGCCGGCCTCGCCGGTACAGGCATTGGCATTGCCTGAATTGGCTATCACCGCACGGCATGTCCCTCCGGCAAGATGTTCCATGCTTACGATAAGGCTTGCCGCCTTGACACGGTTCCCGGTATACATAGCCGCGGCGGTACAGGGTTGTTCCGAATATATCAGGGCCAGATCCGGCTTTCGCGCCGAAGCCTTGATCCCGCAGCGTATACCTCCGGCCCAAAAACCTTTCGGAGCGCAGACGCCGCCGCTTATATCCTTCATGCTTAATCTCCATTAAAAATTACCGGTATGCGGGCAGTATCCCGTCAATCAACATACCTCGCCCTGAAGGGCGAGGTATGTTGTTCTGGTAAGGTATTTGACTCAGGGTACATACCTTTAATACGCCCTGAAGCTCCCCCGCGCAAGCGGGTTCTTGGGTATGTACCCTTCGCAAACAATCAACATACCTCGGCCTACCCGCGCGCCCAAGGCGCACCGGGCAAAAATCAGCCTAAGTTCCGCGGTTCTTAAAAAACCGCCGGTACCGCTTCCAGCCCCGCTCTTTCCTCAAACCCCAGAATGATGTTCATGTTCTGAACAGCCTGGCCTGCCGCACCCTTAACCATGTTGTCAATGGCGCTCACAATGATAAGCGTAGTACCCGCCTGATCCAAGTGCACCGATATATCACAGTAGTTTGAAGCACGGACGCCCCTGGTGGACGCGATAACCCCGGCCGGAAGCACACGGACAAAGGGCTCGTCCCGGTAGAAATCCTCATAGACTTTACGGATATTCTCCGCGGCCTCATTTGTTTCCTTGTCCGGCGGCAGCGGAGCGCTGTTCGGCGCGGCCGCGGTCTCCGGCTTCCACTCCCGTGCCAGCGGCAGGTAGATGGTGCTCAGAATACCGCGGTTCATAGGCGCAAGGTGCGGTGTGAAGATCAGAGCAGGCGCGCCGCGGGAGGCTTTTGCGGCCATAGCCGCCAGATTCCTGGCTATTTCCGGCGTATGCCGGTGAACGCCGACCTTGTAAGGGGCGACATTATCCGAACATTCGGGAAAATGGAAGGAACGTACCGGCTCTCTGCCGCCGCCCGTAACACCGGAAACCGAATCCACAATGACGTTTCCTTCGACTATACCTTTAACAAGAGCGGGAAAGGCCCCCAGGGACGCCCCCGTAGGATAGCAGCCGGGGTTTCCTATGATGAGCGGCCCCGCAAGGGCCAGTTCCTTTATCCGGCCGCGGTTCAGTTCAGGCAGGCCGTAAACCGAAGACTTACGCAGTTCAGGATGAACATAGGGCTTACCGTACCAAGCGGTAAAAGTTGCTTCATCGTCATCAAAACGAAAATCCGCGGATAGATCAATAAAGGAAATTCCTTTTTCAATGCAGAGTTTTGCATAACCCTCTCCTACCCCGCTTGGAAGCGCGGCAAACACAATATCGGACGCGGCGACAACCGCTTCGGGCTTTTCCAAAGGATAAGAAAGCCGCCCCAGAAAATGAGGATAAATATTTTCAATACGGCCGCCTTCAAAACTGACCGAAGCGAGGGACAATTTATCAATTTTCGGATGCCCTGATAATAAACGGACCAATTCCGCGCCGGCATAACCGGTCGCACCGATGATACCCGCAATCATCCTTACTCCTCCTTTTGTTTATGGGAAACCAACCAAAGATACCCTATTGTACCGCAATAATTTAACACAGGCAATTCCCCCGCAAGGTAAGATAACGGCGGCTAAAGCCGCCGGCAGACTGAAATTCCCATAATATAAAAAGAAACCCCTCTACTATCTTGAAGGAGAGCGCTTCAAAAGAAAAACAGAAAAAAACGTAACTACTCAGGTATATGCGATATTTATACGTGTTCTCAAGTGCTTGGGGACCCACAGGGTCCCTCACAAAGGGGCGCCGCCCCTTTCGCTCCAATCGGCTCATTTCGGGGCGGCCCCTCCATTCCACCAATTTCCGCTATCCCCGGATCAGTCCTGAGTAGTTACAAAAAAACATCTATCAAAAAAAGAGAATCCCTAAAAACCCGTAACCGCCCAGGTCCGCGGTTTTTCATACAAGG
Organism: Treponema sp.; assembly: GCA_031274035.1. Lineage (GTDB taxonomy): Bacteria > Spirochaetota > Spirochaetia > Treponematales > Breznakiellaceae > JAISNI01. The sequence goes on from JAISQR010000011.1 coordinate 5,593, forward strand.
TATCTTTCCGTGTTGAAAGTAGCAATTATTTTTGTATAAATATTTAACTTTGTCAATACCTCATTGCACCGTCTTTAAAAAACCGCATATTTATTCAAGACAAATGGCTGTTTATAAGGGTGTATTGTATATTTATTAACAGAAATGGTATATTATCAGGTGAAAGCGCTTGACTATTCTTACGAAATTGTATAAAAATATGAATATTTATACGGTTAAATTGAGAACTCTATAAGAGTCCGGTAATTCGGTCATTATCATAAAAGGCGGGTAGGAAAATGACGCAAACGGTCAAGACCTCAACGGTATCTATCCTTGACGATTCCAAGGCTTTTTTAGCGGAAATGAATGCTAAAAATCGGCAATCCCAGGACTACGTCCCCTTGCAGAACACACAGGAATACCACTCAGGTAAAGTGTACTGCGCAAACTGCGGGAATTGTAAACTGCTTCCCGTTAAGGCCGATGAAGCAGACCAACAGTACATGCTGCGTGTACGTTGCGCCGCGGGGAAATGGAAGAAAAAACTTGGCGAGGAAAAATTCTACAAGTACTGTACGATTACCCGGCGTTATCTCGATTTCTGCGATAAATATGAAGAAATGGGGGATTCAAAAGAATTTATCCGCGAATTAAGGAAAAGCCTTAACACCAGAGATGAACTATACCTAAAGAGCGGGGAAGACGGCTAGGAGTTTGTTGCGCTTCGCGCATAAAATGGTATAAATATTCATAAACATGAATATTTATACCCTGCAAACTCCGAAAGCATGCCCATTGATCGGGATTTTTTGCATGAATATGCAAAAAATCCACAAGTGCAACAGGCTGCTAGGAGCCTGTTGCACTTTGGTGAATTTTTGCTCAGTGCGCCTTAGGTCTAACGCATGTGCGCCGGCCGGCCGCGTCCGCAGTGCGGGCGGGGTTACAATTTTTCCGGTTTAGCGGACCGGGGGCCTACTACCCCGCCATATTGGCGTAGGAAGAATTGAACCGCCCCAGAGGCTCCCCCGCGAGCGGGCTCTTGGGGTATTAGACCCCCTTCGAATAAGCCCCTTCTCCGCGGTACTATATGTGCAAGCGCGGTTAAATTCCTTATTCCCCGTTCAGCATTTTCCGCGCCTTGCTGCCGTTAGCTATGTCATCAAGTATCTTTGTCTCTTCAGAGAATACATCCCTGCGGTATTCTATTTCCCGTTTTTCCCGTATCTTGTCAATTACCTTTCGGTCGCGGGAAGCTTCAAGGTAAATACCGCGCTTCTCTTCAACCTTCTGCTCGGCCTTTGCCGCATCCAACAGAAGTTTATCTCTTGCTTTATCCAGACGCGTTATATATAAATCGTAGGTAATTAATTCCTTTATGCTGTATTGAAGGGAATAACGATTCTCCCTGGCCTGATAGCTTTCCGACGCGACGGCAGCGATGCTTTTTTCAATCAGGGAAAGGGCGCCGACCGCCCGTCCAAGATCAATTTCAGTTTCACGTTCACGGTATTTTCGTAGTTCAAGTATCTTTTCCAGGTTGAATTTAAAACGTTTCATTACGGATTACCGGTTCCCAACGCAAAGGCGCTCATATCAGGAAGGTCCGGCAGACCGCTTTCCAGGCTGGAAATATTCGGAAAAATAGTATCAGACGCGGCGCCTCTTTCTGAAGCTCTGCCGGACCTGTCAGACGGGGGAAGAAAATCATTTTTACGGGCGGCTCTTAATGCATCCGTATCAATGATATCCTCGTCATCAAGCGCGTTATTCTTTTTAGTATCCTGTAGAATACTGTTCAGAATTGTCTTCCGTAAAAATTCAGTACGCTCTTCTTCGGGTATAGGAATACCGGCAATTTCCCCCATGCGCGTAAGGGTTTCTTCTATCGAAGATTTTTCCTTTACGCCTTGAACCAGAAACTCTTCAATGGCCCCGTGTTTTTCAATAGCCTCATCAATCGCGGGATTCGATCCGCGGTGATACGCGCCCACATTGATAAGATCCTCAGCCTCGGCATAGACGGCCATGTTACGCCGTATAATACCGGCGGCCTTATCGGTAACCGGGCCTGAAATATTCGTCGCCAAACGTGAAATGCTTGCAAGCACATCAATAGCAGGATAATGGTAACGCTGGGCAATGGCCTTTGAAAGCACTATATGTCCGTCAAGTATCCCCCGTACCGTATCGGTAACCGGCTCGTCAAGATCGTCTCCATCCACAAGCACCGTATAAAAAGCGGTGATGCTCCCCTTGCCGGAGGTGCCGGAACGCTCGAGCAATTTCGGCATAGAGTCGAACATACTCGGCGTATATCCCCGCGTCGCGGGGGGTTCACCCGACGCAAGGCCGATTTCACGCTGGGCCCGCGCAAAACGTGTTACCGAATCGAAGAGCAGCATGACATCAAGGCCCTGATCCCGAAAATACTCGGCTACCGCGGTCGCGGTATAAGCGCCCCGGATACGCGCCAGGGGCGGTGAATTGGACGGGCTTACAACGACGACGCTGCGGGCAAAACCTTCAGGCCCCAGATCCTTTTCAATAAAATCGTTTACCTCCCGGCCGCGCTCGCCTATAAGCGCAACCACATTCACATCGGCATTGGTATTACGGGCAATCATCCCCAGAAGCGTCGATTTCCCCACGCCTGACGCGGAAAAAATCCCCATCCTTTGACCGCGGCCCACCGCAAGAAGTGCGTCTATAGCCCGCACGCCGGTGGTGAGCCGTTCTTTTATCAATTTACGGGAAAGAGGGTTGGGAGGACTTGCCGCAGCGGGATAATAGACATTCGACTCAACTTCGCCTTTGCCGTCCATCGGGTTTCCCAATACATCAAGAACTCTTCCCAGGAGCTTTGAAGAGACCGCAATCTTTAGCTGCGATCCTGACGCAATAACACGGTTTCCAACCTCAATGCCGTCAATTTCATTAAAGGACATAAGCTGCACCGTATCATCACGCAAGCCTGTAACTTCGGCCTGGATCTGCCTTCCGCTTTTCGGCGATTCAATACGGCATATTTCACCGATTATGGCGGCAGGCCCCCTGCTCTCAATTAAGAGGCCCTGGACCTTGGAAACCCTGCCTACACACTTAATCGGATCAACTTCTTTTGCCGCTTCAAGATATTTTGAAAATACAGACGCCATATATCATGCGCCTTCGCTTATAATTTGAGTTTTCGCCTTGCCTTTGATAGGCGAAATTTCAAGTATCTTGGTTTCAAGTTCTCTAAGCTGGCTTGAGATACGCGCGTCAATTTCGCCAAAGTCCGTTTCTATAACGCAGCCTCCCTGATCGACCGTCGTATCTTCAACTACCTGAATGGATTTAGCGCCTTCAACCAAAGTTATAAATTCTTTTACATGCTCGGTAGAAAGTTTTACATCCGCCATATTAACATGGATAATGATATTTCCTCTGCCCTTTACTTTCCTCAATGCCTGAACCACATTGGAAATAACTACATTGCGCTGGTTTTCAGAAATAACCTTTATAACCTTACGCGAAATTAAAAGTACAAGATCGATTACTTCCTGCTCAATCTCCGCAAGTATCTCGGCGCGTTTGTTCTGGGCCCGTTCAAGCACGGTCTGGGTACGCTGAATAAGCCGCTCAACCTCGGCCTTGCCTTCGGTAAATCCCGCTTCCCTTCCGGCTAGGCGCCCGCTTTCCTCCGCTTCTCTACGCTCGGTTTCAAACGCGGAACGCGATGAAGCCTCAATCTCCCCTGCCTTCTGTCTGGCCGCTTCGATTATTTTATCAGCCTCATCCTGGGCCTGCTGTTTAAGCATCTGCGCTTCATTTGTCTTACGTTTCACTTCCTGAAATGCCGATTCTTCCGCTTCCTTGATAATTCCGTCCGCCTCGGCCTTTGCCGAACGGATCATGGCTTCCCGTTCCGCATCCCATGCCATGCGGAATTCCTCGGCTTCACGCCGAAGATCATCGGCGGTAGGGCCCGAAAATTCCTCCATATCCTCTACTTCTTCCATTTCCTCCTCAACCGGAGCAAAACGCGCTAATTCGGGATATGCAGTCGGAGGATCAAGGATAACTTTCTGATCGATTAATACGACCTCCAAAGGTCTAAAAACCGCTTTTGCCACAATCTATTCCTTATACACTAAACTACAAGCTCATCCTCGCCGGAGCGGGCAACAACGATATCACCGGTATCTTCCAGGTGCCGGATAATTGATACGATCTTCTGCTGGGATTCTTCCACGTCTTTAAGCCGTACCGGCCCCATATACTCCATATCTTCCTTGAGCATCCCCGCGGCGCGCTTGGACATATTGCGGAATATCTTATCCTGTACTTCCGTATCAACGGATTTAAGGGCCTTTGCCAGTTCCTGCGAATCGACTTCACGCATAACCTTCTGAATTGCCCTGTCGTCAAGCATAACAATATCCTCAAACACGAACATGCGCTTCTTGATCTCTTCGGCAAGTTCCGCGTCTTCGTCTTCCAGTTGTTCGATGATGTACTTTTCAGACGCGCGGTCAACCAGGTTAAGTATTTCGACAATACTTTCCACACCGCCCGCCGCGGTAAAGTCTTCACTTGACAGGGTAGACAGTTTCTTTTCCAGCACCCGCTCTACTTCGCGCAGTACTTCGGGGCTTGTCCTGTCCATTTTCGCAATACGCCGGGCAACATCGCTCTGAACTTCCTGGGGAAGATTCTGTAGAATGGTAGACGAAGCCTTTGGTTCAAGGTAAGCAAGGATAAGCGCAATGGTCTGCGGATGCTCCTGCTGGATAAAGTTAAGCAGATGCGTCGGATCGGTGCGCCGGATAAAATCAAAGGGCCGTACCTGAAGGCTGCTTGTCAGCCGGTTGATTATATCAATTGCCTTCTGGCTGCCCAAAGATTTTTCCAAAAGTTCACGGGCATAATCAATACCTCCGGTAGAGATGAACTGATTAGCCATCATAAGTTCCTGGAACTCTTGCAGTATAGCGTCTTTCTGTTCGGGCACTATGGTTTCAAGCCGTGCAATCTCAAATGTCAGCGTTTCAATTTCATCTTCGCGCAGATACTTGAATATCTCCGCGGATATTTCAGAACCGATGGTTACAAGAAATATAGCGGCTTTCTGCCTGCCGGTATTCTCGGTCTTTACTTTCTTCTTTGAAGAACTTGCCGCCGAGCCTGATCCTCCAGACGCACTACTCTTTGCCATTTACTATTCCTCCAGAAGCCAAGTTCTGATAAGCTGGGCAACGTCTTCAGGATGTTCCCGCGCCATATTTGCCACCGCTTCCTGCAATTCCATGCGGGCCCGCTCTTCAACGGAGATAGATACATCAACCCCTTCCTCTTCGGCATTCATCAGCGCCTGTTCTCGCAGCGCCTGTTCTCGCCGGGAGCGTTCCTCTTCGGCAAGCCTGCGCCGCCTTTCCATTTCCCGCGAGATAAACCTAAAGAGGACAAACGCAATCAGCAAAAGGACAACACCCGAAAGGAATATCAGAATCATAGTCTGCGACTGTTTCTGCCTAAAATAAGCCGCATCCTCATCACGGAATTGTTTGGTTCTGTCAATGCGTATATTCTGTACCGTTACCGCGTCCCCGCGGGCGGCGTTAAACCCGATGCCATTCTGAATCAATAACTGGGCCGCCCGCAGTTCATCGGAAGACAGGGCCGTATACTCACGCTCTATCGATCCGTCGGGAAGCTGAATGGGCTCATTCTTTTCATTATATTTCCATGTCCATATTCCATCTATATTTACCGATACCGTCAGCCGGTCAATACTCGGACTCTTTATTTCTTCGGTTTTACGGCTGCTGATCTCTTCATTAACCTGAAGCGTTTCCTGGTCTACCTTACCAAAAAGATTCTGCATATCCCTCATAACAGGAGGGGTCTGACCTTCAACACCGGCAGGGCCCTCGGGGTTAAACCCCGATCCTTCCCAGCTTGTCTGCGAACTTGCCTTGGACCGGGTAATTGAGGGAACCATCTGCGAATCGTCATAGGGCAGCCCGGGGGTGCGCGGCTTCAACACCGTTGGAAGAAACTCTTCGGAACTAACGGACTTCTTTGACATATCCATTTCTATTTTGATGTTAAGATCCCGCACGCGGTCGGCGGTATATATTTTCTGTAAAGATTCAAGTATTATAGCCCGGTACTTAGTCTCCAAGTTGGAGATGATCTTGTTCTGTCTCTCGATCTGGCCTAAACGCTCAAAATCTTCAAGGCCCGCAAAATCATTGAGTACATTACCGGCATTATCGGTTATGACGATATTTTCATCCTGGAGGCCCTCTACCGCGAATTTAAGTATCTTCTGTATGCCCTCAATCTGTTTGCGGTTTCTGGTAATTTCGCTGCCCGGCTTGGGGATAATGGTAACACTTGCCGTAACAGGATTCTGTTCGGAACGGAGCAGCCTTGTTTCAGGCATAACAATCGTAACGCTGGCATCGTCAACCTCGTCTAAGGCCTTGATATGATCCCTTACCATCTGGGTAATCGCACGGCGGAGATTTACCTTGCGTTCAAAATCGGTAATGGTCCACCGTTCCCGGTCGAAGATCTGCCAAGGATCGATACCGGAAGGGATAAGATCCTCGCGGATAAGGATACTCCTCATACGCTGCGCTGTCTTCTGATCCTGAACCTGTACAACGCCTGTTGGAGTAACCTGAGTTCTGACCCCCTCCTGATTAATACGCATGACGATCCGATCAAGCGCCGCCTCATCACGGATAGGCGCATCGATCACCGAAACCATAGCCGGTGAGGAGGAAACCGTAAACAGGGCTATAACACCTACGATCATCGCCGCACAGATAGCGAAGAAAACCAGCTTTTGAATCAACGACCATTTAGCCCAGAAACTTCCGATTTGTCCTATTACTTTTCTTAACCACTCGTTCATTGTTCCCCCCGCCATAAGAACGTAAAGAGTATTTGAATTAAGGATACGTTAAAAAAACCACCCAACGTTTTTAAACGTTCTTTTATGAATAATACAAACAACTATTTCTACCGTGTATTAATAAGATCGCGCCAATCTTGAACTACACGGCTTAGTACATTCCGTGCGATATTAAGACTCATACTTGCCTTGGCCTGGGCAATAGTAATATCATGTATGTCCACCGAATCGGGATCGGTAATAGACTGCTGTATCAGTTGGCTTGCAAATTGCTGATCGCCCGATACCTTATCCATAGCCTGTAACATAAAATCTTCAAATTTCCCCGAACGGGTTACGGCTTCGCTCCCTATCTTCTCTCCCAATTCTGAAATGTTTTTTCCAATCGTATTAAAATCGGTAGACGTGGAAACAAGATGCTTGGGATGGGTTATCTTTAAAGAAAAATTTGAAATCTCAGGGCCCTTTAAAAGTTCGGGCCGGTAAATAGTCATTTTTAACCTCCGGTCTTTTTAAAAATCCGTTCTTATCAAGCCTTTCCCAATACTCGGTTGGTTTTAGGAAAGCCGCTATCTATTGCCAATTTCCAAGGCGCGCTGGAACATGGCTTTCGAGCCGTCAATAATCGAGGCGTTGGCCTCGTAGGCGCGGGTTGCGGAAATCATGTCCACCATTTCGGTAACAATATCAACATTGGGCATCTCTACATACCCCTGATGGGGGCCCGACACAATGGCGTCGGGGTGCGTCGGATCATACACCATGCGGTTCTTCGCCGCGTAATCCTTCTGTATCTCCGCGACACGGACGCCCCGGCCCGGCCCGTTATCCAGAGAGTCGGGCAGAAACGGAGAACGCCAGTAGGGGCCTTCAACACGAGGCCGCATCACTACCCTGCTCCGCCTGAAAGGTCCGCCTTCCGTCGTCCGGGTTGTGGAAGCGTTGGCGATATTATCGGCAATTACATCAGAACGCAGCCGCTCGGCAGTCATTCCTGTTGCGGCTATATTGATTGAACTAAAAAGCCCCATTTCTTTCCTACCTTAAAATCATATTGATTTGACTGAACTCGAATGTTTCCGCATGGGCCAGAAGCGTATACCGCAACTGATTCTCCAGCGCCGTCATAAATTCCTGTTCAGGATCAACATTGTTGCCATTATTCTTGGAGGCGCTTACATAATCAAGAACCCTCCGCGGTTCTACATCGCGGTAATCCCGTTCTTTCCAGTTAGGGATATGTTTCGGATGCGTCAGATTCAACTCCAGCGCGGGTTTCTGCTTTTCCGTTTCCAGCGCGCGCTTAAGTTCGCTCTCAAAGTTAAGATCCGATCTTTTGAAGTTGGGAACTTCCGCGTTAGCAATATTATTGGCAACCACACTACGCCTCATGGCGCTTGCGTCCATAGCGCGGTGCACAAGATCAACAGTCTTTGTAAACGTATTCATAAGCTCACTCCCAACTTACTATCGGCATATTTCAACCCGCCGTTTATATGAAATAAAATATATTCATACTCAAAACATACAGAGCGCGTTTTCCCTTACCGGTATGAGGACTCGGTCTGTTATAAAATATACCTTCCCAGATCCTGATCCTTTACAAGATCGTTCAGTTTTTCATTCACATAATCGATTGTAATGGGTATCGTCGCCGGCGCAATGTCAGGCGCGTCAAAGGAAAGCTCTTCAAGCAATGCCTCCATAATCGTATGCAGCCTCCGGGCGCCGATGTTTTCAAGATGGGCATTTACCTCCGCCGCCAGAGCCGCAAGGTTTTCAATTGCTTCCTCTTTAAAATCTATTTCTATACCTTCGGTTGCAAGAAGTTCCTTGTACTGCTTGGTCAGCGCGTTCTTGGGTTCCGTAAGTATACGCAGGAAATCTTCCTTACCCAGCGAATCCAACTCTACCCGCAGGGGGAAGCGGCCCTGGAGTTCGGGGATGAGGTCCGAGGGCTTACTGATATTGAAAGCGCCGGCGGCGATAAAGAGGATATGATCGGTATTCACCGGCCCCCATCTGGTATTAACCGTAGCCCCTTCAACTATGGGCAGTATATCCCTCTGCACGCCTTCGCGGGACACATCGGGCCCTCCGCTCCGTTCGCTCCGAACCGCGATCTTGTCAATCTCGTCTATAAATACTATGCCGGTTTGTTCGACCCTCTGGCGGGCTTCGTCGGTAACCCGTTCCCGATCAATGAGTTTTTCCGATTCTTCATTGATCAGTATTTCCCGCGCCCTTTTTATAGGAAGCAGTTTTTTCTTCTCCGTACCGCCGCCCACAGCGGCGCCTATCACGCCGGATATCATAGACTCAAGGTCTTCCATGCTTCCCCCCATCATGCCCAGGGAGGGCATTTGGGGATTCTGGCTGACGGAGAGTTCCACCAGTTTATCTTCCAGCTTGCCTTCCCTCAGCATGGCGCGGAATTTTTCCCTAGTTTCATCATGCACATGGATATTTTCTTCAACATTCTCCGCTTCCACGCCGCCCTCCACAGCATCTGTCGTCTTGGATTCATTATCTTCGGGAAGTTTGGGCGTCTCTTCATGGGCCTTACGGACATGTCCTACCGGAATACCTACCTGAATGGCGGTCCCCATGATAGAGGAGCCGTTTCCATTATGAGGGTTAATAGAGAAGGAACCTACGGGCCAAACCACAGGACGGCGGGCCGGTTTCGCTTCTTCCTGCTTTTTGCCTATCCCCGGAAGAAGCAGATCGAGCAGGGCTTCTTCCGCCCTTTTTGCGGCTTCGGCCTTTACCGCGTCCTGCATTTCCTGCTTTACCATTTGAAAACCCATAGCCATAAGGTCCCGGATCATAGATTCAACATCCCTGCCGACATAGCCTACTTCGGTATACTTGGTGGCTTCTACCTTGATAAAAGGAGAACCCGCAAGTTTGGCAAGCCGCCTGGCAATTTCTGTTTTACCTACTCCCGTCGGCCCAATCATAAGGATATTCTTTGGGGCAATATCCTCCTGCATTTCAGGATCAAGTTTTAAGCGGCGGATACGGTTCCGCAAGGCAACAGCCACCGCACGCTTTGCTTTCTTCTGCCCGACTATGTATTTATCCAACTCCGCCACTATCTCGCGGGGGGAGAGTTCCTTCCGGGGAATCTGTACCGATTCGCTGCTTTTGTCTTCACTCATAGTATTCCTCATAAACTCATTCCGAACCAAGTTCTTCAAGTGTAATCCGCCCGTTTGTATAGATGCAGATAGTACCCGCTATTCTCAGGCTCCGTTCCGCAATCTCGGCGGCGCTCAGATCGCTCCCGTCCAGGTAGGCCAGAGCCGCGGCATAGGCATAGTTTCCACCCGATCCTATGGCCAGCGCCGCTTCCTCCGGCTCTATCACATCGCCCGTACCGGAAACAAGCAGGGTCTTGCTTAGATCCGCCGCAAGAAGCAGGGCTTCAAGCCGCCTCAGCGTCCGGTCGGTACGCCAATCCTTGGCAAGGGCAACCGCCGCACGGGTAAGATCGCCCGAACATTCCTTGAGTTTTTCTTCAAAACGGTCAAAAAGCGTAAAGGCGTCCGCCGTAGCTCCGGCAAAACCGCAGAGCACTTTTCCGTTCATAAGGCGCCTTACCTTCCGTGCGTTGTTCTTCATCACGGTCTCGCCCATTGTAACCTGACCGTCCCCGGCCATAGCTACCTTCCCTTCCTTGCGTACCGCAAGAACCGTCGTGCTTCGTATCTTCATGCTTTTTCCTTTACCGCTCATCCATACCCCCAGTTTTTTGTTTCCGCCCGCTCCCAGGAGCTTGCGGGGCTTTGCCCAAAAACTCCTAGGAGTTTGTGGGGCTTTGCCCAAAAATCGTATAAATTTGCAATTTATTGCAAATTTATACCTTGCAAACTCCCAAAGGAGCCCCGTTAATCGGAATTTTTGCATATTCATGCAAAA
>JAISQR010000012.1 GCA_031274035.1 Treponema sp.
AGGGGATTTTACCCCGGTAACCCGGGGCTAAAACCGGCGCGGACTAGGAGTTTGTTGCGCTTCTCGCCTAAAAAGGAATAAATATACACGATAGTGAATAATTATACCTAACAAACTCCGAAAGCATGCCCATTGATCGGGATTTTTTGCATGAATATGCAAAAAATCCACAAGTGCAATCGGACACGAAGTGTCCGCGGCTGCTAGCGCTGTACTTACCGGCGGACGAGTTTTCCGCGGGGCGGCAGGCGGGGAGGGCGCGTCTTGAGCAGTACCTTGACAGGGCGGGGAAAGAACGGGGGGAACAGCAGTGGGAGGCGGTAACCAGGGCGGGGCTGCAAGCGGCGCTGGCGGCGTGGGAAAGCTATACGCTGTACTACAAGGAACAGGATCAAAAGGGCTGGGAGGCGGCGCGCGCGGGGATAGAAGCGGAGTACCGGCTGGAAGCGGAAGAGCGGTATATTACCTGGGTATGCGGGCAATTTTTTGAAGAAAGCGGAGGGCTTGAGCGGAACGGGCTTATAACGGCGCTGCGGGAAGCGGCGGAAAGTTTTGAATACCGCGCCGGGGCCGGGGGAGGGACGCGGGTAGTGGGGGCTGCGGAAGCGGGCGCGGCGGAGGCGCAATGGGAAGCGGAAGTAAGCGCGCAGACGCTGGAAGCGTATTACCGGCGGTGGGAAGCGTCGACGGGGAACGGATACGGAGAGATAGCGGGGCGGCTGAAAGCAAAGGGGATAAGCGTAGAAGGGCTGGGAGTTTGTTGCGCTTCGCGCATAAAATAGTATAAATATTCATAAATATGAATATTTATACCTTGCAAACTCCGAATACTCGAAGAGTACCGCAGGCCCATGGATCGGGATTTTTTGCATGAATATGCAAAAAATCCACAAGTGCAATCGGACACGAAGTGTCCGCGGCTGCTATTGTTCATATTGTAAAAAGTTCAATTTATAGGCGGATTTTCCCATATCGGAGCGCAGCATGAAAAACCGTATTAACTTGGATATCTACCAACCGGAAGAAGCGGCGGTGATTTTTAAAGCCCTTTCCTCGCCGGTACGGCTTAAAATGCTCCGAGCCATTATGGAGAATCCGTCGATCAATATCAGCGAATTAGCGGAACGGTTTTCGCTGCCCCTTTCATCGGCGGCCCTGCATGTCCGGGTAATGGAGGAAGCGGGGCTCATCTTTATCCAGGAAAAACCCGGACTGCGGGGAACCCAGAAATTATGCGCCATCCTTATTGAAGATGTGTATTTAAATATACTTCACCGTAGCGGGGAGGAAAAACCAACCAGGGATATGGCCTACAGTATGCCCCTGGGAAACTATTTTGACTGTTCCGTTACCAAGCCCTGCGGTATTGCGGGAAAGAGATCCTACGTAGGTATAGAAGATTCGGCCAACGCCTTTTACAGTCCAAACCGGATACATGCCCAATTGGTCTGGTTTACGTCGGGTTTCCTGGAATACCGTTTCCCGAATCACTCCATAAAACCGGAAAAAGTTTTGGAACTTCATTTTTCATTTGAGGTTTGTTCGGAAACCGCGGGGTATAACAACGATTGGCCCAGCGATATTACCATTTGGATAAACCATGAAGAGGTCTATACCTTCCGCTGCGCCGGCGATTACGGAGACAAACGGGGGATCTATAACCCCGACTGGTGGCCGATGGATCAACCCAATACGGGGAACTGCACCGTTTAGAGATTAACTGTCAAGGCTGTTTTGGGGACGGCAGAAAAACCTCGGACATGAATATTAATTCCTTGCATATAACCAGCGGGGACTATATCTCCTTCAAGATCGGTGTTCAGGAAAGCAGTGAATATGTAGGAGGTATCAATATATTCGGGGAACACTTTGGTAATTTCAAACAGAATATAGAAATGACCGCCAAACTGAAAAGATAACTGAGCAGTGCAACCGGGCTCAAGTTCAGCTTAAAAGCATTTCGTCGTTGGCAAGTTCCTGTTTCTTTATATCCTTAAAACGCTGGACTATATCCGCACTGGTAAGTTTGATCTTTTCAGCGTTGTCTATATCCAGGATGATTTCGCCTGAATCCATCATAAGGAGCCGGTTGCCATATTCAAGCGCCTGGTTCATGTTGTGGGTTATCATCATCACGGTAAGTTTGTACTCCGCGGCAAATTTGAGGGTCAACCGCATAATAAGTTCCGCATTGTGCGGATCGAGGGCCGCGGTGTGCTCGTCAAGGAGGAGAAGGCTGGGCCGGGACATTACGGTCATAAGCAGGGTAAGAGCCTGACGCTGGCCGCCCGAAAAAAGTTCGACATTATCCCCCAGACGGTTTTCAAGGCCCATGCCCAGAATATGAAGCTGCTCGCGGAACTGTTCTTTCATCTTGCCGTTAAGGCTAATTTTAAGGCCCTTGTATCCCTTTTTATGGCAGATCATCATATTGTCGGCAAGACTCATCTTGCCTGCCGTACCCAAGAGCGGGTTCTGGAAGATACGGCCTATATAGCGCGCTCGTTTGTATTCGGCATCGCGGGTGATGTCGCGGCGGCCGTTTCCATTTTCAATAAAGATCCTGCCGGAACTGGGGATACGGCTGCCGGCGATCACATTGTAAAGCGTGCTCTTCCCCGCGCCGTTGGAGCCGATGATAGTAATAAAATCGCTGCTTGAAACATTAAGATTGATATTTTTCAGCGCACTATTTTCGTTCGGCGTTCCCGGCGAAAATATCATGGAAAGTTTTTCTATCTGTATCATGATCCTTTTCCTGCTGATTTTCCGCCCGTGTTCCTTTCGTTTTTACGGTAACCCGAGCGGAAGCCTGTTCTTGAAATAATAATGCACACAACGATGAGCAGAGCCGTCATCAGTTTGAGATCGTTAGGGTTCATGTTGATATGATAACCGTAGTTACGCGCCGTGATCATAAGGCCGCGGTACACGATCGAACCAAGAATCACCCGCAGGGTGAGGAGCCCTATGCGGTTTGAGCGGATAAGGAATTCACCCAGCATAAGCGAGGCAAGCCCGGAGACGATCATGCCGCTGCCGAAGTTCACGTCGGCAAAGCCCTGGTACATAGCCGCAAGCGCGCCCGATACCGCGACAAGCCCGTTGGCAAGGCATATACCGCTTATCTTAACCACATCGGGATTCATGCCCTGCGAGACGATAAGCTGCGGATTTGCGCCGAGCGCGCCAAGGGTAAGGCCGAAATCGGTATGAAAGAAAAGATCGAGGATGAACTTGATCAGGAGCACAACAAGAGTGCAAAAGAGTACAAGCGCCCATTCCGAACCGCCGGGAAAGGATTGGGCAAATTCTCTAATACCGGAAAAGAGCGTAGGCGTTTTGATAAGGGAAAGGTTCGCCCGATTCGACATGACCCGTAGATTAATAGAAGAAAGCATGGTCATGGTAAGGATGCCTGAAAGCAGATCGGGTATTTTAAGCCGTGTATGGATAAGCGCGGTGATAAGACCCGCAAATACTCCGCCCGCAAAGGCCAGGGCCAGCGCGGAAGACGAGGGCATTCTTGCGGTGAGCATGACACCCATGATCACCGCGCCAAGCGGGAACGATCCGTCTACTGTCATATCGGCAAAGTTAAGTACACGGAATGTAATAAACACACCAAGAACCATGATGCCGTAGATAAAGCCTTCAGTTAAAATTACTTCAAGCATGCCTTTCCCTTAAATGCGCGTTCCCGCTACTTTTCTGTAAGTTTGCCGTTCTCAAAGATGAGGTTTGCGGCGTCAAGATACTTCTGCGGGATGGTGATGCCGCAGCGTTTTGCGGCGTCAAGGTCGAAGAGCAGGTCCGACTCCGAAGGATCGGTAAGGAACTTGACCGGAATCTCCGCGGGCTTCTTACCGGCAAGGATGTCGGCGATCATATTGCCGGTGGCAAGACCGGCTTTGTAGTAGTTGAAGCCGCTGGCAATGACGCAGCCGCCGTCTTTAACGCCGGACACATCGCCCGCAAAGATGGGTTTGTTCTTATCGCCGAAAACCTGGACAAGCGCGGGTATGGCGGAGAAAACCGTATTGTCGGTGGTAAGGTAGACACCGTCCACGCGGTCAACAATGGCCTGAGCCGCCTGACGCAGATCCGCGGAGGTGTTGATCGTCTGGGTAACAAGGGTAATTCCCTGAACCTTGCAGGCTTCTTCCACCAGCGCAAGGGCGGAAAGCGAATTGGCCTCGGAAGCGGTGTAGATGTAGCCCAGGGTTTTAATACCGGCTATTTCCTTGAAAAGCGCGATATGATCCGCCGTAGGTATGGCGTCGGAAAGGCCCGTTACGTTGCCTTCTCCGCGGGCAAGCGTCGAAACAAGGCCGGCGGACACAGGATCGGTTACCGCTGAAAAAACCACCGGCTTATCCTTGATCGTGTTTGCCAGGGCTACGGCGATGGGCGTTGCAATGCCAACCGCGACATCAACCCCGTCGTTCTTGAACTTGTTGGCAATCTGCGCCGCGGTGCTCATATCGCCGTTGGCATTCTGTAGATCGTAAACCGCGTCGATACCCCGCGCCTTGAGCGCATCCTGGATGCCCTGCTCGCAGGCGTCCAGCGCTACATGGGCCAGTATCTTGCCAATGCCGATACGGACCTTGCCGGCGGAAGCGCCGGTACTATCCCGGCCGCCCGCCGACATGAGGAGCAGCGCGGCAAGACACAGGCCAAGGATCATCAATCCCTTTTTCATAAATCCCCCTTAAAAAAATAATGTATAGAGAAATTTAAGGTAATCCGAAACTTCAATTTTGGAACACCTACCTTAGATTTACATTACTTTGTATAATAGCAAAAATCGAGTATTTGGTATAGAGGAAAGAAAAAAAAGTGAGGAATAGAATAAACGAAAAGACAGGTAACTACTCAGGCCTCATGCGGGGTAGCGTCGCCGCTACCGTGGCGCAATGAAGGGGCTTTTAGCCAGGGGACTTTAGTCCCAAATGAGCCGGTTGGAGCGAAAGGGGCTGAGCCCCATATGCGCACACTTAAGCAGAACTGAAAAAACATAGCTGGGGAATCCTTTTGCGCTTCGAGCCGGCACATAGGAGCGGCAGGCGGTGGATACAGTTAAACCACGTAGAACACAGAAACGTATCAAATACGAGGTGTACCACAAACATCTAGCAGCCGCAGACACTTCGTGTCCGATTGCACTTGTGGATTTTTTGCATATTCATGCAAAAAATCCCGATCAATGGGCATGCTGTACTCTTCGAGTATTCGGAGTTTGCAAGGTATAAATATTCATATTTATGAATATTTATACTATTTTATGCGCGAAGCGCAACAAACTCCTAG
>JAISQR010000016.1 GCA_031274035.1 Treponema sp.
TTGGCATTTTTCAACAGGAGATGCCAGGGAAAAATTGATATCGTTATATCCCAAGTTCGAGATTCAGGAGCAATGAGCTGGCTTCAATTATACTAATTGTCAACGATACAATACACTAGGAGTTTGTTGCGCTTCGCGCATAAAATAGTATAAATATTCATATTTATGAATATTTATACCTTGCAATAAATTGCAAATTTATACGATTTTTGGGCAAAGCCCCACAAACTCCTAGAGGAAAAGTGATATGACGGCCCCGACCATCTTGCCTATAGGAATAATTGTAATATTGCTGCGGCTTTGAATGATAAGGATAATGAAGAGTATGGGCGTCCCTATGCGCATGATCCGTTCTTCGGTTTCCGTTTGAAGGTTAAGGCCGGAAAAGAAGATATGGCTGCCGTCCAGGGGCGGCAGGGGAAGCATGTTAAATACAAAGAGGCCTATGTTGATGTAGGCGCTGTAGAAAAGCAGGTAAAAGAACCTATCGGACAGGGCCCAGGTATCGGGGAGCCAGACAAGAAATGCCTTTAACGCAAAGATAAAGGCCAGGCCCAAAATAAGGTTAGCGAGGGGGCCTGCCGCGGCGATAAGCGCCTTGTCGCGCTTGGGCCGGCGAAGGGCATCGGGGTTAAACTGCACAGGCTTGGCCCAGCCGAAACCGGCAAATACAATAAAGAGAAGGCCCAGCGGGTCTATATGTTTGAGGGGGTTAAGGCTTATCCTCCCCTGATCGCGCGCTGTTGTATCGCCCAGCTTGAAACCGGCCCAGGCATGGCAGAATTCATGCAGGGTAAGCCCTATCAACGTGGCCGGCATAGAGTAGATAATACGTTCCCAATCCATAACATTCCTTTTATCCCTTACGGCCAATGTATTTCCGTACAAAGCCGGAAGGCCGGTAGGTCATCTTAGCCTGACGCAAGCCTTCCTCGCCCAAATCCTGTTCGCGGTTGATGTGGGTGTACTGTTCCGGCAGGGATGCCGCAAAATGCTGGTTGATAAACTGATAAATTCCTTTATAGTCATCAACGGCCTTTTCAAAATGAATAGCAAACATGCTGCCCTGCGCAAGGCTTTCCCCCAGACACCATCCTACCGGACGGGTGTTGATATAATACAAAGCTCCGCTCATAGGGAAGTTATCAAACAACTCCAGAGCTTCCCGGCAGGCGGCATAATCCCCTTCTTCGCCCTTGTCCGCCCGCCAGCGCTCCAGTACCGCAAGGGCGTGGGGGATAAGCTCCGCGGTGAGCGGCTTTTCGCTGTGAACATAAGAAAATAAGTACTGATTAACGAGGTTTCTCTTTTTATGGTACTTTTTGCCGGAAAGTTCTGCCAGATCGGTTCTCAGGTAGAGATAGTCGAAATTATCACGATCTTCGGCAATTTCTATACCCTGCCTTTCAAATTGTTCGCGGTTAGGAAGATAGATTGAATCGGGAATCCCCTTCCAGTAATCGTGCGAAGCAAAAAGCCCGTCCAGAACGCTTTTCCCGGGCAACGCGCAGGGTGTAGCAAAAAATTTTTTGCCGTCCCGTTCACCTGAAAGGATAAGCGCCTTATCCTGCGTACAGGAAACCCGGTAATTATACCGCCCGCGGAAAAGGTAAAGATTGGCAAAGGTATATTCGGAAACGCCGTCAACAGTTTGCGAAAGCAAGCCGTGCATATCATCTTTTAAATCAATACTTATAGAAACAAAATCAGGATAACATGGTAAAAGCATACGTTTATGATAATAAAAATAACGGATTTTGGGAAGAACTAAAATATCATATTAATCTAAGGCAGCTTTGCCCGAAAATTGTATAAATTTGCAATTTATTGCAAATTTATACCTTGCAAACTCCCATCGAACCAAAGGTTCGCGGAGCCCCGTTAATCAGAATTTTTGCATGAATATGCAAAAATTCACCAAAGCCCCACAAACTCCTAGGGCGGTTAATTATAGCTGCAAAGCACTTTACGCGGGGCCGATTTCACTTCATACTGAATACATGAGTAAGCAACATTTTTCTGTAGGGCAAACAGCACAAATTGACGATAGCCTTATCGAAGGCTTGGTACTGCCCCGTTTTATGAATTATGTCCGTATTGGTACAACAAGCTGCCGCCATCTGACGGAGACCCCTTCAAGTCCGGGGCAATGGGATTTGGCTAAGGCCCTGGAGACGGAACTGAGAGATCTTGGGTTAAGCGAGGTTGAATTGACCAATCACTGCTATGTGATAGCCAGGGTTCCCGCAAGTCCGGGCAGGGAAAACGCTCCGGTAATAGGTTTTCTTGCACACCTTGATACCGCAAGCGATGTACCGGGGGATAATGTCAAGCCCTGCCTTGTACGGAATTACAATGGCGAAAGGATAGAGCTTTGTTCAGGGTATGTACTCGATCCTCTGGAGGACGCCGATCTGGCGGCTCAGAAGGGCAAGGACATTGTCCATACCGATGGAAGCACCCTGCTTGGCGCGGACGACAAGGCCGGTATTGCGGAGATTGCCGGGGCAATTGAATACCTTCTTACGCACCCGGAGCTTAATCACGGCCCCCTCGAAATTGTCTTTTCGCCGGACGAGGAAACCGGCAAGGGCCTTCCTGAATTCCCTCTGAATAGTATCAGATCCGCAGCCTGCTATACTCTGGACGGCGGCCCTCTGGGAGAACTTGAAGTAGAGTGCTTTAACGCATGGAAGGCTGATGTTACCTTTCAGGGAAAGGTAATCCATGTGGGTCATGCCCGCGGTATCCTGGCAAATGCGGCGCTTATGGCCGCAAGTTTTGCGGTTATGCTTCCGCGATCCGAAAGCCCGGAGGCGACCGACGGCTATTATGGCTATTACTGCCCTATGGAGATAAAGGGGGATCTGGAGCAGGCGGACCTGGAAGTATATATACGCGACTTTGACCGAAAAGGCGCCGAGCGGAGGGTGCACGCCCTGAATGTTTTTGCGGAGGCGGTGGAAACACAGTTTCCCGGCGGTAAAGTGGTTGTAGAAGCTAAAGCCCAGTATTACAATATGAAAGAAAAGATAGACGAACACCCGGAGGTCTTTGAAAAGCTGACTATGGCGGCAGCCAATCTGGGGATAGCCTACCGGCAAAAGCCCATACGGGGCGGCACTGATGGTTCCCGCCTTACCGAAATGGGAATACCTACTCCTAATATCTTTACCGGGGGGCGCAATTATCACAGCAGGCTTGAATGGGTATCGGTTTCCGAGATGATATCCGCATGTAAACTGGTAATTGAATTAATCCGGCTTTGGGGAGAGGTATAATGGAAACATTGACTACCGCATTTGCGGACCTTATTAAACTTGCAGTATCCCGTTCAAAAACATCCACGGTTGTTACCGAAGAGAATGTTTACCAGGAAGGAGCAGCGGATATTCTGCCCCTGCTGGACAAAATGGTAGAGTTCCTGATACTGCCCGGCTCCGGCGTATCCGGCATGGAACACCTTGAAGAGCTGCTTGAAAAAGCTGAGTCGGGCAAGTCCTGCCTGCTTCTTCTGGAACATTACAGCAACCTTGACCTTTCGCTCTTCTCTTATCTTGTACGGCAGGCGGGGGGCCGGGGCGGGGATATAGCAAAGGCGCTTGTGGCTATTGCCGGCTTAAAGCTCACCGAGGAGAATCCCGTTGTCGCGGCCTTTGCAAGCGCCTATACCCGCATTATTATCTGTCCAAGCCGTTCCCTGTTAAGCCTGGACGCTGAAAAGGACAAGGCGGAGCTTATACGCATAAACGGCATCAATCGGGCTGCCATGAAGATTTTAACCGATATTAAGGTGAAAGGCAAACTTGTTCTGGTATTCCCCTCCGGCACCCGTTACCGCCCTTGGGATCCGAGTACCAGGAAAGGCGTTCGCGAGATGGATTCCTACATCAAATCGTTTGATTATATGTGCCTTGCAGCCTTAAACGGAGAAGTGCTTCATGTACGGCAGGGTGATATGATGGAAGATTCTGTAAGCAAAGATATTGTCCGCGTCAGCGCCGGGCCGGTATATTCCTGCGCCGAGTTCCGCAACCGCATCCGTGCCGAAGCGGAAGCCGCGGGTATAGAGGACAAGAAGCAGGCAACGGTGGATGCAATTATGGCGGAACTGGAACAGATGCACATAAGGGCGGAGGCTTTACGCACCGGATACGCCGGATAGCTTCAGCTATTTACGATGCCGGCCTTTTTCCTGCAATGCGGACACGAGGGGTTTCCGTCTCCAGAGCAGCAGGCGGACCTCTTGCCTTTAAGTATTTTTGCTATGCGTATAACCATGAATAGGGCCGCTCCCCCTACAGCCGTACAGATAATAGCGGCTTCGGCGATAGAATTCATATAAACCTCCGTTCTGCCTTTAAAAGCCTAAAAGTCCGCCTATCTGGAATACGAGGAAACAGATCAGCCAGCCCTTAATAAGCAGAAAAAGTATTTCAAAGCCGGTCCATTTTAAGCCGATTTCAGCTTTCATGGTTGCCAGCGCAGCAAAACAGGGCGGGATGATCAGCGTAAAGATCATTAAGACCAGGGCTATAAGGGGTGTCATATGGTCATCCGCCCGAATTGCGTCCCGCAGGCCCTCGCTTTCTTCATTTTCCTCAAGGCCGACCCGGTACAGGATGCCCAAGGTAGATACAATTACCTCTTTTGCGGCAAAGCCGGTAACCGAGGCGATGGATATCTTCCAGTCAAAGCCCAGCGGTCTGAACACCGGTTCCATAAATTTACCGATATGTCCGGCGTAGCTGTACTCAAGGCTCTGTTGTGCGGCAATCGTCTCTGTCCAGGCAAGAGCGGTTTCTTCGTCCGCACCTGGATTTTCCTGCATATACTGAGAACTAAGTCTTTCAGCTTCTTCTTTATCCATTTTATGAACCGGAAAACTGGTAATTGCCCAGATTAGAATAGAAGACGCAAGAATAATGGTCCCGGCCTTTTTTACATACTGCCAGGTTTTCTCCCAAACATGCCAAAGGATGCCCTGCAAGGTCGGCGGCCTGTAGGGCGGCAGTTCCATGACAAAAGGGGTTGGGTCGCCTTTAAGAACAGTACGCTTCAAAATAAATGACGAGCAAAGGGCCAGGACAACGCCTATGCCGTATATGAGCATTACTATATTTGCGGCATTATCGGGGAAGAATGTAGCGGCAAGCAGCACATGAACAGGCAGCTTTGCACCGCAACTCATAAGCGGGGTGATAAGTACCGTGATGATGCGGTCGCGGGAACTTTTGAGGGTGCGCGCGGCCATGATAGCCGGCACAGAGCAGCCGAAGCCGAGCATCATAGGGAAAACCGATTGGCCGTGCAGACCGAAACTATGGAGCAGTTTGTCTGTAGCAAAGGCCGCGCGCGACATATAGCCTATATCTTCCAGGATAGAAAGCAGAAAAAAGAGGATGACAATAAGCGGCACAAAGGATAATACGCCGCCTACGCCGCCTATTATACCGTCCACAACCAAGGATTGAAGGGCGCCTGTTGGTAATGCCGCTTGCAGCGCCCCGCTTAAAAACGAGAAAAAACTTTCAAGCGCTGCCATTGGGTATTCCCCCAGGAGAAAGGTGAGTTGGAAAACACACCAAAGCACCAGGACAAAAATGGGCAGGGCAAGAAAACGGTTCATAATTACCTTGTCAATTGCTTCGGTAAGGGAGAAGTCCGCAGACTTTGCTGTTTTTACCGATTCCTGTACCGCCCCCCGTATATAGCCGTATCGCTGTTCGGTAATGATAATCTCCGAATCCTTACCGAAATGCTTGTCTATCCAGGCTGAGGCATCCCAGGCGTAAGCCGCAATTTTTGATCCCTGGGATGTTTCTTTAAGCCGTTCAAAGGCGTTGGCATCTTTTTCCAGCAATTTTACCGCAAGCCACCGCCGCGGGTATTTTTTCTCAAAAACCGGATCCGCCTTGATGAGCTTTCTGAGACCTTCCAGCTTTGCCTCAATTTCATCGCCGTAGTTTATAGACCGCGGGATAGTATCCTGGACGCCCCTGTTTTCAGCAACATCCTGATGCTCAGACCCTTCGGAGGCAATTCTGTCAATACAGTCCAACAGTTCCTCAACGCCGTTTCCGCGGGGGCCTATTGTCTTAACCATTGGTATTCCCAGGATATTGGAAAGATTTTGGCCGTCAATGTGGATACCCTTTGCTTCAGCCTCGTCGCTCATATTAAGAGCCCCGATTACCGGAATACCTAATTCCTGAAATTGAAGGCAAAGGTAAAGATTCCTTTCCAGGTTAGTAGAATCCAGCACATCAACGATGATGTCAGGCCGCTCTTCCAGGATAAAATCCCTTGCGACAATCTCGTCTATAGAGTAGGCTGTCAGGCTGTAAATACCGGGCAGGTCGATAAAATGGTAACTGATTGTTCCCCTGGTACGGACCCCTTCCCGCTTTTCCACCGTTACTCCAGGATAATTCCCAACCTTATGGTGGGCCCCGGTTAGGGCGTTAAACAGCGTGGTCTTTCCTGAATTCGGATTTCCTGCCAGTGCGATCCGTATACGTTTATTTTCGTTATGGCTCATGCTTAATTTCCTTAAACATGAGTTGGCTTTACAGTTCCCGGATCAGAGGCTTCGCGGGTATTTATCTGCTGCGCCGGCGCGGCTTTAAACTGGCCCCTATCCGCAGGTATAGCGAATCTCTTCCGGCCCGGCTTTCGGCTGCTATCATCACGTACGCACCAATTATTGAGCGGTTCTACTTCAATTCCCGCGGCTTCAAAACGCCGTATCAGTATGTCATATCCGCGTATGCGTACCTGCAAGGGGCCGCCAAACAAACCGGTACGGATCACTTCACCTTGGGTATTTTCGGTAAACCCCATATCGGCCAACCGTTTACCAACTTCTTTTCCTCGTATTATCTTGAGGATTTTAAAGAAAGCTCCGCTTGGAGCATTGGACAGATACATTTTTCCCCCTATTGTTAGCTATTTATAACAATCTATAGTTAAGATAATATAACTGTATGAAATTGTCAAGGGCGTAAAAATATAAGCCAGCAATTTTACTTTTGAGTCCCCTCCGAAAAGGGACTTTTTTGCAAATTTGACATTTCTAGTCTTTCGTAAGTCATTGTATTATAAAGACTTAGGATTTCAGAAAAAGGTCGAAATT
>JAISQR010000018.1 GCA_031274035.1 Treponema sp.
GCATATTTATGCAAAAAATCCCGATCAATGGGCATGCTGTACTCTTCGAGTATTCGGAGTTTGCAAGGTATAAATTTGCAATAAATTGCAAATTTATACGATTTTTGGGCAAAGCCCCACAAACTCCTAGTTGCTATTATCCATCTTCACCATTCGCCCCCTTTTAGTAAGGGGGCGATACATTTGAAACCGGCTCAAATGGTTCTACAGCGCCTGGTACACCCCGCACTTGAGGTACAGTGATTCATCGTAGCCAAGAAGCACAGGATGATCCGCGGCCTGACGGCGGAAATCCATCTGTACAAGACGGCGGCCTGCGTCCATAGCGGCTTCCGCAATCATACGTGTGAAACGGCCTTCGTCCAACGCCTGGCTGCATGAACAGCTTACAAGGACGCCGCCTTTGGAGAGAAGCCTAATGGCGCGGAGGTTGATCTCATGGTAGCCGCGCAGGGCTTCGGTCAGATTGACGTGCGATTTGGCAAAGGCCGGAGGATCCAGGATAATGAGATCAAATTCTTCACGGCGGCGTTCATAAGAGCGGAGCAGTTCAAATATATCGGCTTCAAGTATAGTTAAACGATCCTCTACGCGGTTGAGGCGCGCGTTGAGCAGGGCGGATTTTAAGGCAGGCGCTGAAGAATCCGCGCAAACCGCCCCGGCAGCCCCGTAGCGGGCGGCATGTATACCAAAGCCGCCAGTGCAGGAAAAAGCGTCAAGTACACGGGCGCCTCCGGCATAGGAAGCGGCAAGCAGATGATTCTCCCTTTGATCAAGGAAATGGCCTGTTTTCTGGC
Organism: Treponema sp.; assembly: GCA_031274035.1. Classification (GTDB taxonomy): domain Bacteria; phylum Spirochaetota; class Spirochaetia; order Treponematales; family Breznakiellaceae; genus JAISNI01. The sequence continues at coordinate 798 of JAISQR010000018.1, forward strand.
CTTTTTCCAAATTGACGGCAAAGGGAAAGCCGTTTTCAAAGATAAGGATTCCGTCCTGGGGGACGCCGCCCCGTATAATACCTTCTCTGAGGGGGAGGCCCTCAAGTTCGCGGGCCCTAACCGTAGATCTTTCGGCTATGCCGAGGGGCCGTCCAAGGCCGGGTTTTTCCCGGCTGTCCCCCGCCAGGCCGGGGCGGAACCATTCCAACGTATCTTCCAGCGCGTCAAGGATATCTTCCCGCCGCTGATCCATGCCGTAAGCAAGGAACTGTACCGAAAGCCAGGAAGCGGGCCGTCCAAGTTTTGCCTCAACAAGCTCCGGCAGGAGGGGCCTTTCCGTACAGGCCGCCTCCGCCGCTTCCAGAGGCCAGCCGGTAAACCTGTCTACGATAAGCCCCGGCAGGAAATCCGCTTCGCCAAAGACTATACGCGCGGATTCACGGTAAAGATCGAAGCCCTGCCGGAATCTTCCACAGGAAAATCTTCTTTCAAGGCTTTCCCGTATACGCCGTTTGAAAAAACCCTTGTCCATGCCTTCCTTTGAAGGGCTGTAGATACGGGCAATTATCTTGGACTGGGGATTGGCAATTGCCCTGCCCAGGTAGGTTTTTCGGGAACTTTCCACATCGGCAAGTTCGCCGGGCTTTAACTGGCTGGGACGCGCCGTATCGAGAATACGATCAACCTCGTTATCGTAGACCCAGGGATGGCCGAGCAGTACACGATCTTCCTCGCCCTGCTTTAAAATGATCCGTTTCAAAAAGACTCCTTTTACTGATTGGAAGGAAGCGCAATTCGCATTTCAAATTTGAACAGACGGCTCTCTTCATCAAATTTATGTTAATTAGCAGGGCTCCGGCGTATCACAAATTCCTGGAGGCTTGACCAGTGATCGCCCATTGCCTGAGCCGCCTGAGCCTGGAACGCACTCTGGGCGCGGAAAGGTTCTTCCCCCGAAGGACCGCCGCGTAATTTCCATTCGCCGCCTGTGGAGAGCTGCCGCGCCTGACAGTTATCGTGGAAATATGCCGCCAGTATAGCCTGGACATTACGTTTTACACCTTCATCCAGGATAGGGAACATCAGTTCTATCCTCCGTTCCATGTTACGGGGCATCCAGTCCGCGCTGGAAAGGTATATTTCCTCGGCCCCGCCGTTTGAAAAAAAGAAGATACGGGAATGTTCCAGATAGTGATCGATGATACTGATGACCTGTATATTTTCGGAAAGACCTGGTACGCCCGGAACAAGCTGGCAGATACCCCTTACGCAGAGCAGCACCCTGACCCCCGCCTGGGAAGCGCGGTACAGGGCCCGGATAAGATCTATGTCCGCAAGGGCATTCATCTTTGCCATGATGCAGCCGGAATATTCCTGGCTGGCCCGATCTGTTTCGCGTTCTATAAGTTCCAAAAGCCGGCGTTTAAGGCTTGTCGGGGCTATAACCAGCTTGCGGGTGGATTGTATCACGCTATAGCCCGTGATCATATTGAAGAACAAACCCGCATCGTAGGCGATCTCTTCATGCACGGTAAACAGAGAAAGATCATCGTAAAGTTTTGCGGTTCCATCGTTGTAGTTTCCGGTAGAAAGGTGAACATAGCGCTTAATCCGGTTATGTTCACGGCGTATCACCATCGATATCTTTGCATGTACCTTGAGCCGGGCCAGACCGTAAATGACGATGACTCCGGCTTTTTCAAGCCGGTTTGCCCAAGAAATATTACGTTCTTCATCGAAGCGCGCCTTGAGTTCCACCATAGCGGTAACATGCTTCCCCTTGAGGCTTGCCTGTTCCAGCGCCCTGATAATAGGCGAATTACCGCTTGTACGGTAGAGGGCTGTTTTGATCGAAATAACCTGGGGATCGTTTGCCGCTTCCTGGAAAAAACGGATTACCGGATCAAAGGATTCGTAGGGCAGATGGAGCAGTATATCCCCCTGGCTGATACGTTCCCACAGGGGTTTATCGGGCGGCAAGGTAGGGTTCCCGTATATTTTCCAGGGCGTTTCCTTGAGTTGATCGAAACCTTTTACCGAGACGAGGCTGAGAAGCCCTTCAAGACTGAGAGGTTCGCCGCATTCATAGAGATCAAGCTCTGTAATGTCCAGCCTCCGCGCAAGCTCATCCCGTAATCTGCCGCTTCCCGGTGAATAGATCATACACACAGCCATAGAATTTTCACGGTTCACCAGAACCTCTTCCATAGCCTCGATAAAATCCTCGTCCCTCCGTTCATCAACAGAGAAATCCGCGTCGCGGTTTACCTTGAAGAGCATCCGCTCTTTCACCTGACAACCCTGATAGAGCCGGTCGCCCCAGGTAAGGACAATATCATCAAGAAGCGCCCATTGGCTAAGGCCCCCTACGGTTCTCGGCAGCCAGATGATACGGTCAAGTACCTGAGGTATTCTGATAATAGAGATAAGTTCCTGTCTACCGTCCGGGGGCAGGGGCCCTATAACGCCGCTTCCGTCTTTCTGTTCATTTTGAAGACTAAGGAGAAAGGCGGCGTGCAGCCGCATACTCTCGATAGCAGGCATACGCTCTTCTTCATTTAAACGCAGAGGGGTAAGGATAGGGTATATTTCCCGCATAAAGAAGGATTCAAGATACGAACGTTGGGCCGGCGTGTATGAATCCGGGCGGACAAGTTCTAAATTGCTCATAGCCAGGGCGGGGAACACATCGCTTTCAAGGCAGTCGTAGAGTTCTTTAAAGATAAGCCGTATCCTGGCGGAAGCCAAACGGAGTTGTTCCGCCGGATTGAGGCCGGAAGGGTCCTGTATGCCGCCCTGTGAACGTATAGCCCTCTTTATCGCGGCAATGCGTACCATAAAGAATTCGTCTAAATTTGAGGAAACGATGGATAGAAAGCGGAAGCGTTCCAGCGGCGGTATGTCCTTACGCAGACCCTCTTCTAAAACCCTCCGGTTAAAATCTATCCAGGAGAGATCACGATTAAAAAAATGCTGATCGTCCATGCCGGTATTTTTCATAATTCCTAACTTAAAACTACCTTATATCCGTATACGTCCTGAAACATATCCGCCTTTTCATCCAGGCCGATGTGCTCAAGGCTTAAATCGCGATTCCTTTCAGTGTGCAGCGCCAGAATATCGCCCTTCCGCTCTACCGTAATCTGACCTGTCTGCTGGCTATGGCCGCGATCCAGGGCGTCGGCCACCCTGAGTATGGCCGCTATTTTCTGCACGAGTATACGCTCCTCCCGTTGAAGGGCTATGTACTCAATGTCCGCACTGGACGGAGTATGGCTGCGGTGGTAACGGATCACATTGGCAATGATGCCTAGCTCATCCTGCCGCAAGCCGAATATCTCCGAATTGGCTACAATGTACTGACCATGCTTCTCGTGGTGGGAACCTCTGATGAACATGCCTATATCGTGGAGTATGGCGGCAGCCTCCAGAAGCATTCGTTCGCGGCGGTTCATACCGTGTTCTTGAATAAGGGCGTCGAAGAGGGTAAGAGAGAGATCCGCCACAAAGCGGCTGTGAGCTTCATCAAAGTGATACTTACGGCCCAGATTAACGGCGGAGGCGATGATCTGGGAGAAGAATTCTTCCTGTAATTCCGTCTCTACACCCAGGGCCAGGTCGAGAAGCAGCCCTTCCCGAATAGACACACGGGGAACCACAATACGGACGGCGGAGGTACGATTCAGGAAGAGTTTGAGGATCAGGAGGCCGGAAATAAGACCTTCGGCATCAACAAAGGATATTTGCAGTTTTTGAACACATTCTTCTGTACTGCAACTTTGCAGCTCTTCGACAAATACGGTAAAAGATTTCCTGTCTATAACACGGCAATGCTCATTGAGAACCGTTCCTATATGGTGAGCGGCTATCCGCGCGTCGGAAGCGGCCGCAACCAGGGTGTGCACCTGGGAAAGCTCCATCTCCGAACTTAAAAATATTGATGTATTGCGTATGTTTTCGTTCAGGTAACGTTCCTTGGAACGGGCGGTACTCATGGCCAGGCGGTTCCGCTGATCTATAAGAATAGTCCCCAGACGCAGACTGTGGGCCGCCACCATCTTGCCCTGACGGAGAAGCATGATCTCTGTAGAACCTCCGCCTATCTCGATGATCATGGAACTGGAACGCCGGAACTGAGGGAGGTCGTTTTTTAGCGCAAAACGGACTGCCAGGTACATAAGGCGGTTCTCCTCTATCCCCTCAACTATGTTGATCTTAAACCCTGTCTGCCTGCTCACCTGATCCGTAAACAAATCGCGGTTCCGTGCCGCGCGCAGGGCGCTTGTGGCAATAACGTGGACATCACTGCCGCTTATGCCCCAGGCGCTCAGGGCTTCACGGTAGTTTTTCAGCACAGAAAGACATTCAAGGAATGATTCCCTCGATATTTGTCCGGTAGTAAAAACATCCCGTCCCAGGGCTACCGGTTTTCCGGCTCTGTCCATTTCCTTCCATTTGCCGTTCCCTTCGATCTCCGCAAGTAGAAGCCGTATACCGGTGGAACCTATCTCAATAACCGCCGTAAGCCGGGGGCATGCCTCTGAATTTTCCATGATGCTCTAATTATATTTTATCGATCAACATTGAGCACTTTCCCGAAGGGATAGGGAGTGTTTTTTTCTTTTTATTGATGATATTGATAGTAAAATAATAGAGTTTTTCGCTTTCCATGTGAATTTCCCATCCGCGCCCGCTTTTATTGGATAGGATAGTGATCATATTTTTCTTTAGGGAAAGATTCTCTACACCCATAATTTCCAGGTTAGGGATGATCCAGTCTACCGTTTTACGCGGCAAAGAGATAAGAAGGCCGACGATATTCTCGATGGTAAGACAGATAGTGGAAAGCGCGTCATAGGTGAGGTATTGGGAGCGGGGAAAGCTCTCTTTTCCCGGCCATACCGCGGGGCCCTCTTTTAAAGGGAGGTATGCTTCCCAAAGATTCCCCTTGTGGTGGTTTCCATCGGGGCTCATGGAATCCAGGGTAAAGTAGAGATGGCGGATAGCGCATTCGCGCGCCAAGTCCCAGTGGTGGTAGTGTTCCAGTCCCTTTATCACCATAAAGGTGAAGTGCGGAAATACCGAGCCCCGAAACCCGCCGCCCGATTCGTCAAAGGCGCCCTCATTCCGCGCCAGCGAAGGGAAGGGGTGCGGCGTACCGAAGTATTGCGGATCCTGGAGCTTCCCTATAATGCGTTCGGCTTTATCTTCGTTAGGTATTTCCGCAAGAAGCGGCCAGTAACCGGCTATGGTTTTTACCGGTAAACGTTTCTCCTCATTATCAATGTCGTAGTAGAAACCGCTTTCGTCATCCCACATAAAATTGTTGATCCGTGTTTTAAGGGAGAAGTATTGCCGTTTGTACAGAAAACTCGCTTCCTTGTCATTAAGAATATCGGCAAGGGCGGACATATACAGGGCGTTAATGGCCATCATGGCGTTAAAATCCAGGGGATAAACGGCGCCTTCGCGGGGAGCGTTGGGCATACCTGTAACCGAAAGCGGTACGGAGTAGAGGCCGTTGGGCTTCTTAAACACCATATCGATCCACTCATTGTACTTATTCAGGATGACTATCACATCCTTGATCCGTTTCTTGTTGGCCGATTTATGGTAAAGGTTAAATTCCGCCCAGGAAAACAGAGGAAGCCCTAAACCTTCGGGGTTATCCTGTTCCACGGCGGGAAGGCCGGTTTCGATGTTATACACGGAACGGATTGCGCCGTTTGGTTCCTGCCGTTCATAGAAAAGGTCCAGGGTAGGATGAGCCTGGTAAATACGGTTTGAATAAACCAGAAAAAAGGATGAAAAGATTGCATCTTCCTGGGTTACAACAGGACTGCCGGGATGAGAAAAAAATTTGCCTTCAATTGCACTTTTCATACACGCACTTTTCATACAAGCATCTTTAACGCTGCTCCCTGTGCCTGCAAGTTTCTCATTCCCAGGACCCCAGCAATCCTGTATCCACGCCCAGGTTTTATCATATATATCAACAAAATCCTGATCGTAAAAATGTATCTTGGGGAAGTCGCGTTTTGTCACAATAGCTCCTCGAAAGCTCGGGCAGAATTGACCATCCCAGCCTTCCATTATAATGCACCGCCCAATCGTTTCAGGGAGAATTAAGCACAGGCTGCTTCTGAAAAACCAATAGGGATTTTAAAAGCGCCCTTCATTCAAAACAATTATCAGTGTCTATGCACATGGATTGTTATAGAACGATATATATTATATATTCATAATGGTAATTGTTCCATTAAATTTTTTAGCAAAATGACGCCTTTTTAACACAATCGTGAAACCGCGGCCCTGTGGGACTTCGGTGAATTTTTGCATATTCATGCAAAAAATCCCGATTAACGGGGCTCCGCGAACCGGAGGTTCGAAGGCTCCTGGCACTCATTTTAGTCAGCCTACCGGTGATACAACATTGACCAATTCTGATATAGTTGTTTTCCGAAAATGTTCCCTGTTGTAAACAATTAATGTTCAAACATTAAAATTATCGTAACTACTCAGGTATATGCGATATTTATACGTGTTCTCAAATGCCCCTAACAAAGGATTTCCGGCCCTTTCGCTCCAACCGGGGCTCATTGCGGCGCCGAAACGCGGCGTCCCTTACGCCGGTTTGGGCTATCCCCGCTTAGTTACAAATATTTGCTTAAATTTGACTTTTTCATCAGAATTTAATCTTAATATAATAATAACAGAAACTCAACAGGAATTCCACGGCCTGATAGTTTAAATTCACAACTATAGCCTTTACGGGGCCTGTAACCTTATTCGAAGGGGGCCTGCTACCCCGCCGAACCGAAGGTTCGCGCTCTGCCTCCCCCGTGTTAGCGGGTTCTTGGGTTCGTCATTCTTACAAAGGGTTTTTTGGGCCCCACGCCGTGAAAGATACATTGCTGCGCTCTTTGAGCATCCGAAGTTTGCAGGGTACTATCACTTTGAGCCGTGCTTTAGCCGATACAAGGATATGAAGTATTTGCCCTTCCTCTGTTTTAGCCTGGCGATTCTCAGTGTGTTGTTTTCCTGCGCTACACCGCATAAAGTATTCATCCCCAGTGCCGCTGCTTCCGGCGGTATTGTTCCCCAAAACACCGCAGCAGACAGTCCTGAAGGTTTTATAAAGGCCGGCCAAAATACGGTTCCCGAGAGGATGGAACCTGTTCCTACACCGGAACGTTTGATGGGAAAAGGGCTTATCGATCCTGCAAAACTGGCATCTTTTTTACTGGGCTATAACCCCCAGCTAGGAGATTTTGCCGGCGAGCTTTCCCGTTTCTATGTTGAAGAAGCGGCTGCCGAAGGGGTTAACCATGATCTGGCCTTTGCTCAGATGTGCCTGGAAACAGGCTTCCTCCACTATGGTAATCTTGTTACACCGGACATGAACAATTTTTGCGGCTTGGGGGCTATTGGGCCGGACCAGCGGGGGGAGGTGTTTCCCGATCCCCGTACCGGTGTTAGGGCGCATATCCAGCATCTTAAAGCATACGCTACCGAGGAACCGCTCAAGCAGGAATTGGTGGACCCCCGCTACCGCTGGGTCAAATATGGACGCGCTCCAACCCTTGACGGCCTTGCGGGAACCTGGGCCTCCGATAAGGATTATGCCAAAAAGATACGGAGCATCCTGGAACGCCTCTATTCCGAGGTTTTCGGTAGTAAAAACAACCTAAATTCATTGCCGGCGGGTAAGAACGGGCAATAGACCGAACAGAGGCGCTTGCGGTGCTTGAGCGGGAGGGTGCGGGGAAACAAGGAAGGCAAAGCAGAGTAAGGCTCGACTCTTGTTGGAGAGGTTTGCCGGATACAAGAAAGCATACCTGATATCGCTTCAATCGATACCGCCGCGGCAGGGATGTGTAAGTAACTGACCCCTTTGAACAGGGGTTCCGCGGACCCAGCAGTTTTACTTTTACAAAACATATGATAAAATGCCCCCATGGGCAGGGGAATATTAGCGGCGGAACTGCGCCGGTTTGAGGAAACAGGAAAGAGGGTCGGGGAAAACCCGATATG
>JAISQR010000019.1 GCA_031274035.1 Treponema sp.
GATTTCCCCGGCCTGAACCCATACGAGAAGCCGTCGGACTTTAGTCCGCAAACTCCCCCTCGTATATCGGTTCCATCGGACCTCCGGTCCGCAGCCAGTTGTACCGCCCGCTGGAGTATTTTGTCCTCGAAGGTCGGTATCCCTAGGAGCCTGTGGGACTTTGGTGAATTTTTGCATGAATATGCAAAAATTCCGATTAACGGGGCTCTTTTGGGAGTTTGCAAGGTATAAATTTGCAATAAATTGCAAATTTATACGATTTTTGGGCAAAGCCCCACAAACTCCTAGGATTGAAAGATGAAAGATGTTTACAGTATTACAGAGGAGGCTCTGCTTATCAGTATCAGGGCTGTGCCGGGCGCGTCTAAAACCTGCATTGCCGGGATACAGGAGAATCATCTGCGTGTTAAAATTGCGGCCGCGCCCGAAGATGGTAAGGCAAACGCAGAACTCTGCTCTTTCCTGGCTAAACTGGTGGGTTGCTCCAAAAAGAATGTATCGCTTATACACGGTGAAAAATCACGGCTTAAAACTATTGCCGTTCCCCTGAAATGCAGGGAAGCGTTTGAAGGCTTACTAAAAGAGGAACGGGAAGCTGGAACCTCTGGTTAAAGATTCTTCGGCCGAATCGTTATTTTATGATGGGTTCTGCCGTAAAAACGGTTTATCCCTTTAGGGCGAGGTAATTCATTCCGGGATAAACCATTTTTAGATATTCCCTAATTACTTCATCTTTAACACCGATTTATCGTAGTCTGCGGGAGGAATATAGCCCAATAGCTCCATACAGGTTGCGGCTATAGAACTGATCCCCAGCCCTTCGTTAAGGACGCCTTCCCCTGCCGCAGCCTCGTATTCTCCTTTAAATGCCGGATCATAGATGACGCAGGGTACGGGGTTAAGGCTATGGCTGGTTTTGGCCTTGGGACTGCCGTCCGCCTTGAGTTCCACCGCGCCGGTTTTCTTGTTGTGCTCGTACATATCATCGGAGTTACCGTGGTCCGCGGTGATCACCATAAGGCCGCCGGCCTCGTTCACCGCCTTCCTGATGCGGCCTATCTGTATATCCATACCTTCCATAGAACAGACAACTGCCTGGTAAATACCGGTGTGGCCGACCATGTCCCCATTGGGGAAGTTAAGCCGGATAAAGTCGTATTTGCCGGATCCCACGGCGCCGATCACATAATCGGCTATCTCCGCGCATTTCATCCAGGGCCGCTCTTCAAAGGGCACAACATCGCTTTTTATCTCTATATAATCTTCGAGCCTTTCATCGAATTTGCCGGTCCGGTTGCCGTTGAAGAAATAGGTAACATGGCCGTACTTCTGAGTTTCGGAGACGGCAAGGGTACGCACGCCTGTTGCGGCCAGGTATTCCCCCATAGTACGGTCAATGGAGGGAGGGCTTACAAGGTAGCGTTTGGGCACATGGGTATCCCCGTCGTATTCCATCATACCGGCATAGCAGACATGGGGCCTTCTAACACGGTCAAAATGAGTAAAGGTATCTTCCTCAAAAGCAGCGGTAATCTCAAGGGAACGATCCCCGCGGAAGTTAAAGTAAATTACCGAATCCCCGTTTTCGATAGTTCCAATAGGTTTGCCGTTTTCCGCAACGACAAATTCCTTGAGATCCTGATCTATAATCCCGGGTATCTCGGTACGGTAGGTTTCCACCGCTTCCCGTGCGCTCTTGAACTGCCGGCCTTCGCCAAGGACATGCACCTTCCAACCGCGCGCCACCTGCTGCCAGTTTGCCCCGTAGCGATCCATAGTGATCCACATGCGGCCTCCCCCTGACGCAATACGGGCGTCAAAATCCGGGCCGCTCTCTTCTTTAAGGAAAGCCTCAAAGGGGTCTATATACTCAAGGGCGCTGGTTTCACCTACATCCCGGCCGTCCAGAAGCGTATGTACCCGTACATGCCGTATACCTTCCTTTTTAGCCTGCTTTATCATTGCCTTGAGGTGGTCAAGGTGGCTGTGTACATTACCGTCAGAGAAGAGCCCTATAAAGTGCAGGGTTCCAACGGAACCAGCGCCGCCCTTTGCCTGAGCTATGATCTCTTTCCATGCCTGTCCCTGGAACATAGCCCCGGACGCTATTGAAGCGGACACCAGCGCCGCCCCCTGATTAAAAACACGGCCGCAGCCCATAGCGTTATGGCCTACCTCGCTATTCCCCATATCCTCATCCGAAGGGAGTCCGACTGCCTTGCCGTGCGCCTTGAGCCTGGTATGGGGGCTTTTAGCCTTAATAGAATCGAGATTATTCATTTTAGAATCGGCTACCGCATCGCCTTCCTTATATTTTCCATATCCTACCCCGTCCATGATCAGCAATACCAAAGGCCCCTTCCGGCCCTTCCAAGAGGGATTCTTTTTAAGCACTTCTACCATATTTACTCCTTACAACTCTGCGGCATACTGCCGCAACTGTCCAATCGGAAGGGAAGCGCGGCTTCCCGATACTCCTTGCAACTCTGCGGCATATTGCCGCAACCGTATAAACAAAGACGCCGCCTTTGTTCTTATTATACCCACGGTATATTGTACTCTAATATATTACCTGTTTCAACGCCATTGCGTTTAGATATTGCACCAAGCGCCGTTTCTAATCTTCGTAGTCAATAGGGAATACCATGCGGTCGCGGGAAAGAACCGTACCGGGGAAAACCGCCTGCGCTTCCTTTAAAAGTTCCTTCAGGTTGTTTTCATTATAACGGGGGCTGTAATGAATGAGCGCAAGCCGCTTTACCCCGCCGGCATCCCTTGCAACGCAGGCAGCCTCTACCGCGGTCATGTGCTTTTTCTCATGGGCGCTTTCTTCCAGGGCTTTTTCAAACATGCCTTCGCAGACAAAAAGATCTGAACCGGCGGCTTCACGGGCAATGCCGGGAAAAGCCAGGGTATCGGTAACAAAGGTGAACTTGCGCCCTGAACGCCGCGGGCCCAAAACCTGGGCGCTCTGTACCAGGGAACCATCAGCGGCCTTTACCGTCCCGCCTGCCTGAAGCCTGGACCAAAGCGGTCCGCGGGGTACTTTCAATGCCTCGGCCTTTTCAGGATGGAACTCGCCCGGACGGGTATCCTCCTCGAAAGCATAGCCGAAACAGGGCTTAGTATGCCGCAGGGCAAAGCAGCGGACATGAAAACCGTCCCCCTTGTACACAATGCCGGGTTCGCTTACCTCCTTTACGATAATCTCGTAGTTGATAAACATATCCAGTACCCGGCGGCTTGTCTCTATATATTCGGCAATGCGCGGGGGCCCTATTATGTACAGGGGATCATCGCGGTCAACCTGCGCGGAGAGCATGAGAAGGCCCGGTATGCCGGTAACATGATCCGCATGGGTATGACTTACAAAGATGACCGATATTTTTTTCCAGCGCAGGTTAAGCCGACGCAGGGACACCTGGGTTCCTTCCCCCCCGTCAAAAAGGAAAAGCTCACCTTCACGCCGCAAAAGCACCGATGTCAGGTGCCGATTGGGCAGAGGCATCATGCCGCCGCTGCCAAGAATAAAGGCTTCCAGATTCATCCGATAAAAACTCTCTTCCGCTCCGGTCTCCGCAATTTTCCGCTTCTTCCGTTCATTTTAACCTCTATAAAAAGCGGACGTTTAGCCGCTTATATACAATCAAACATTAATACGCAGTGTTAATGATAACTTCTCTTAAATTTTCCAACCGCGTCAATTCCCATTGCCCTCCGTCTCCGCACCCTTCATCCTTGACTTTTCAGAATCTTGCCTGAGCTTCCGCGATCTTTTAAGGTTCCGCAATTTCTTCCGCAATAATTCCGCCTTATTGAATAGTCCGGCCATAAAAGGCCGGTAAAGGTAATCCCAACTTCCCGGCCTGTGTACTATCCTGCCGCCGAAACCGGTCTTAAAGAGGTAAAGCCCCGCCATAGAATGAGCGGGATCCGGGTTGGGCGGAATGCCGAAAAGGTCGTATTCCAGGCAGCCTAAAGCCTTGGCATCGGTCATGGCCTTCCATTGCAGGGCATAGGGGGCCATAAGGTTGCGCTTGGTATCCGAAGACGCGCCGTAAAGGTACACCGCCTGCCGCCGGCGGAAAAGCACGACGGCAGCCGCAATGGTTTCGCCTTCGTGAAGCGCGGTATACAGTGCGATCTGCTGTTCCTGGCCGGGATACTCGCGGCAATGGGAAAAGAGCGTCCGGTAATACTCTATTCCGTGTATGGCGATACTATCCCGTTTCGCCGTCTCTTTGAGCAGATGGTAGAAACTGTCAAGGCCGTCTTCATCGCCGCGCTTTATAACAACGCCCTTCTTGCCGGCCAGACGGACATTGTAGCGCCACTTGGGCTTCATAGCGCTCAGGATACGCTCCTCCGGCGGGGATAGATCGACAAGCACCGTGTCCGGCGGCTGTACATCGACACCCGCGCGGATAAAGGGGGCTTTTATGAGGGGCGCGGCCTTGTTCACCCCATCGGTATACCAGGGAGGATCAAAACGGATAAAGGCCGTATCCCGCGGAATAAGGGATCTGAGGCATTCCGCCAATTCTTTCATGGCCGCCGTCCGCTCTTCCGCGCTTTCCGGAAAATTATCCGGCAATTCAGGGCCCCAAGGAACATAGGCAAAGGAAATGCCCGGCCCCAGCCTGCGGCGTATCACGAGCAGGGGCCGCTGCCCCAACCCTCCCCAATCGGCAAGAAAGGAACGGGCGTTCCATCCGAACCGCGCCTTGAAGCTGCCCCAGAAGCCCGATTGCAGAAAGGACGCCGCCGTATTGCAGAGGGTTAGATCAGACGGAAGGACTTCCTTGAGGTACACTTTAATGTACTTCACCCTGGGCGATGAGCCTGGTACGGATGGGCTTCCCCTCCAGGGTCAGGGCCTTGCCGTCCGTCATCACCGTGTAATCCCTTACTTCCAGCGGTACCGAGAAGAATGTATCTATATCTATCTCCGCGGGAGGAGAAAGTTCCCCGCCCCCTTCGATTTTTACCCTTGTACCGGCAGGCGCGTCCCCGGCGTCCAGTACTTCAACGGTCTCCCTGCCCTCTTCATCTTTTTTTGAAGCCGCTAAAAGCATACCCCGGCTTTCAACACCGCGGAGTTTTGCGGGTTTAAGATTATAGGCGATGATGATCTTCTTGCCGAGCAGTTCTTCTTCTTTATAAAAAGGAACAAGACCGGAAACAATAACCCGCTGCTCAGGTATTCCGTCCCCGCTGCCGGCTATCTCAAGGGTTTCTATATAGAGTTTATCCGCCTTGGGGTGCCTTTCAATCTTCACAATCCGCGCTGTCCGCAGGTCCATGACATTTTCAAAACACGCCTTCGTACTCTCAGGCGGGGCTGACTGCTCTTCTTCCCTTTTTTCCTGCTCTTCTTTCCGCTCTGCCTGTGTTCCTGAATACTTTTCCCGCAGTTCGTTTATCCTCTCATCTTCCAATTTGGTAAAGAGCACTTCACTGTAAAGCACCCGGTCAAGGCCGCCGTCCTTCCCTATGGACTCCCATGAAAGGCTCTTTTCCGGCCGCGCCCCCCTAAAGCTCAGGCCGAAAAAGGATGCTATCTTTTCCGCGGCGGCGGGCATAAAGGGCTCAATCATCACGGCTATATCCCGCACGAGGTAAGAGAGATCGCGGATAAGAGAGTCCGCCTTGGGAGGATTTTCCTTGCGCGCGCGCCAGGGTTCGCCGTCCTGGAAACGCTTGTTGGCAAGGGAGCAAAGACTAAAAATTGTCCTAAAGGCATCCCTAAGCTCGGCACGCTCAAGAGAAGCCGCAATGTCCGCCTCGTACCGCCGCGCCTCCTCCCGGAAAGCCGCGCTGTCAGGGGTGTCGGGCGCCGCGGCCGGTATCTTGCCGTCATAGAAGCGGACGGCAAAGGAAAGGGTACGGTTCACCAGATTCCCCAGATTGCCGATAAGTTCTCCGTTTACCTTCTCCTGAAAATCCTTCCAGGTAAAAAGGGCGTCCGCCTTTTCAGGCCGGTTGTAGAAGATACAGAAACGCCATACATCCGCGCCTATGCCGGTTTCCATTACATCAGTACCGAAAATACCAATCCCTTTGGATTTGGAGAATTTGCCGCTTTCGTAGTTGAGGTATTCCGTGCTTGACATGTGGTGCAGCATGGTCCACCTACCGCCGCTCCCCGCGGGTCCGGAAGCCCCAAGCAGGCTTGAAGGGAAGATAACCGTATGAAAGGGGATATTGTCCTTGCCTATAAACTGAAATAGCTCTACTTCATCGGGGTTCTTCCACCAGCTATCGACAAAGGAATGCCAGTCCAGGCCCCTTTCGGCCCCCAAATTTCCGGTAATAGAAATATAGCCTATAGGAGCGTCAAACCAGACATAAAAGACCTTGTTCTCGCAGCCCTTTTTGGGCACCGGTATGCCCCATTTAAGGTCGCGGGTAATAGCCCGTTCCCGCAGGCCGTCCCGTATCCATGCCTGGGTCATCTGCACCGCGTTGCGGGCCCAGAATCCCTTTACCGAGGCATCCTTAATCCATTTTTCAAGAGAATCCTTTATTTTAGGGAGATCAATATAAAGATGATTGGTAGACTGCATGCGCGGCGGGGAACCGCAGCTTGCGCAGCGGGGGTTTTTAAGATCGGTCGGGTCCAGGAGCTTACCGCAGGATTCGCACTGATCCCCCCTGGCGCCGGTATAGCCGCAATGGGGGCAGACGCCAAGCACATAACGGTCGGCAAGGAAGCGCCCGCAGCTATCGCAGTAAAGCTGATCGATTGACTTTTCGGTTATATACCCCTGCCTATCAAGTTTGGTGAATATATCCTGGGTAACTTCAGTATGTATAGGTGTTGAAGTGCGTCCGAATTTATCAAAGGCAATATTGAACCATTCGTAAATAGCCTTATGTATGGCATAATACCGGTCGCAGAGCTCACGGGGGCTTATGCCCTCCTCGGCGGCGCGGGTTTCGGTTGCGGTTCCATACTCGTCCGTACCGCAGACATAGAGGGTATCGTAACCGCGCAGCCGGCAGAAGCGGGCAAAGGCATCCGCGGAAAGAACCTGTATACAGTTGCCCAGATGCGGCACATTGTTTACATAGGGCAACGCGGAAGTGATTAATCGGCGTTTCATAGTTTTTACTATATGAAAGCGGCTCCTTCATGTCAAGGTAGAGAGAAGGGAGAGCTTGAAGGACGGTTCGTTATCCTACCGTATGCGGTCAATCTTAAAGTAAGCCCTCCCAGAGGCTCAGTTGTGTTCCAAATGCCGAGCTTAGGAGGGCGGAAATGAAATTTTTTACCTGACGGAGGGACGGTTTATCCAGGGTATAGCGGGGTAATAGGGAAGGAGAAAGATCCTGCACCGTACAGAGCCACCGGCGGGCGCCGGGCCCTAATAGGATCATACCGTCTGTTTCTTCCGCATAGTTATCCTTCCGCTGCCTGTATTCTTCCCGTCCGGCGCAGGAGGGGCAGAGGGCGCCTTCGGCGCCGGAATACCAGATAGACTGATCCTGGGGAATCCCGCAGCCGCAGGAATCGCAGCGGCTTATGCCGGGCCGTAAGCCCAGAATATCGGTCCAGTTCCAGAGGAAATGGAGGAGGATGCGGATACAGGCTGAACTTTCGGCGAGGTCCAGGGCATTCAGTGTATTGCCGATCATGGTGAAGGCAGATTCCCAGTTGCCGCCGCCGCCGTGAGATGCAAGAACGGTTCCCGCTACGGCCGACGCCGCGGAACTCCGTTCGTAGAGTTCCCGCAGGCCGGGATGCCAGAACCGGACATCAAAGTCGGTAACTTTCCGTGAGGAGCGGCCCTGATCGAAGTAGATATAGAGACGGCCCTGATTGAACGGCGATATATAAGCGCGCAGCTTGCTTTTGGGCCCTCCGTAAACTGTTGCCTGGATGATACCCTCCTCAGCGGTAAGAAACCATACATTCCGGTTGGATTCTCCTGAGTTCTTGGCGCGGAGGACTAAGGCGGAATAGATAAAGTTACGGTTCATCAAATTTCCAGCGTAAATATCTTGCTTTTCCGGTTTTGGTTGTAATTCCGCCGCCGTTTTTCAGGAAGACTCTCTATAGCGCCTTCTTTAAACCCCAGAGTTTCAAACCAGTCGTGGGTACGGGTTGTAAGGACAAAGATCCGGCGAAGTTGCAGTTTCCTGGCGCGATCAATGAGGAAATATACGATTTTTTTGCCTAATCCCATATCCGCATAGACAGGATCCACGGCCATTGCGGCAATCTCCCCCTGATCTTCCCCCCATAGATGGAGGGCGCCGCAGGCATATATCTGCCCGTCTATCTCGTACACTACATAGTCATTTTTCTTTTCCTGAATGTCCTCGGCATTACGGCGCACCAGGTTCCCCTGCTGCATGAGCGGTTCCATCAATCTTAATATAAAAGGAACATCCGAGCTGCGCAGATTGCGGATAGACTCGTACTCATCGGCGTAGACCATAGTTCCCGCCCCCATATTAGAGAAGAGTTCTCTCAAAACAGCCCCGTCTTCCCGTCCGTCAATGATGTGTACCCGATCAACATTTGCCTTTAACGCCTTGATTGCAAGCTGCAACTCGTATAAGGAGCGGTCTTCGGTTTCAGGTTTGTTACATCCTGTTTGTTCCCTAAGCCCCAACCTATCCCGGTTTGCCGCCAGAATAGTTTCCGCTTCCTGGAGATTAAGGCGTATAATACGGCCGTTTTCCCCAATATGGCAGCCTTCCTGAATATGATAGATTCCCTTCCTCAGCCCGCCGTAAAGGGAAATAAAGAAGAGCTTTACCGCCCCCAGGGCGGCGGAAGCCGCAAGTGCGATCTCGTCGCTCGGTACATTGTAAGGCTTACCGGAGGGGCTCCAGCCTATACAGGGGAGTATGGGAACTGTTCCCTGATTGAGGAAACGGTTAAAAGAATCGGTATAAATTTTATCTACCTGACCGGTATGTTCCATGTCAAAGCCGTCTATCACCCCCAACCCGCGCGCTCTGACCAGATTTCCGATAACCGCGTCGATCTGACTGCCTGAAAGCGCGGTCATAAACCGGGTTGCTACATGAAAAGCCGCCATTTCTACAAAGGGGATCGCTTCTTTGGTCGTTATCCGTGTATTCCCTACATAGGTTGATACAATATCATATTTCCGCAGTACCGCGTCTATCCATTCCTTGGCTCCGGGAACTATAACTACCCTGAATCCTGTCTGGGCCAACAGCGCAAGATCCTTCATCAATGTAGGAAAACTTGTATCTTCAGTTACAGGAAAATCGATCTTAAAAACCATAGTGGAACCATCAAAACGGCTTTGGTAATGAAAGGCTTCCCGGATAAGGTTTACCTGGCTTTGAAGCAGTTGATTCATACTAAGATTTTAATACGGAGAAGGCCGTCTGGACAAGTCTGCCTGCGGGGGGCCGCGCTGCCTGTAAAGGGCAAGGATCGCGGTTTTTCACATTCCGCCTTATTTCAATGTATAATTGACAAGCGTCTGATAACTGCTGTTTACGCGGTCTGACGAATTGATGGATACTGATTTGGCGTTTCCCGGTATGGTAATATTCGCGGAAAAAACACCGTCCCTGTCCGGCGTCAGATTATTCCATTTTCCGTCAATAATTATCGCGGCAAAGGGTTTGTCCAGTTTAAATTTAAAAGTATAGGCTTGCCCCCGTTTAAGCGGCATTTCCAATGGAGTAAAAATAGTTGTTCCAGATCCAAAGCTGCCGTATTGGGTTGGATACATAACGGTACTGCCCGCGGTTGACACAATACCGAATTCCAGACACGACCAGCCTGTAGTATCACCCTGTTTTTTGGCAAAGCCCTGTACCAAATACCTTCCCGGTTGGGGAAATGAAAAATATGCTTTAAATACATCTCCTTCCTTCTGCGCAAATGAATGATTGTCAATTTTTTTGGTTCCCGTTTCATCATAAACATTAAAACTTACAATCCAGTCTTTATTCAGGACGCACTCAATGGTAAATGTTCCGGCGGCATTATTGATTCTTGCTATTTTTGTATTAATACCGGCAAACGAAGAAAAATACCGGGGCCATGTTGAAGGCAGATTGGAAAATTCAGAGGCGCTCAGCGGTTTGGCCAGCAATTGCTCGGACGGATCCTCTGGAAAATGTTTGTATACGAACTTATCCGGCTCAAGAAACAAATAACCGGTTGAATAATCAGCCTTATATTGCCGGCCGTTTAAATATCCCGCATCCCAGGTGCAGTCGAGCAAATACCATTTCCCCTTGATTCTAACCTTATTCCACGCATGATTGCTGGCCGCGGGATTGTCTATAGTAAAAATTGAACTGCCGTAGCCCCTGCCATAGCCGTGTATAATAACACATTCAATGTTCAATTCATCACAGATTGCCTTAAAAACGCCGGAATAACCTTCGCAGACCGCAAGGCCGCTTGTAAGTACGTTGGCAAGCGACTGCGGCGGCGTATTCCCGGAAAAATATCCCGCGGCATTGTATGCTATGTTCAAGGCAACCCAGTCATGCGCCTTTTTTACCTTGTCAAAATCGTTACTGGAATTGTTACTGATAAACGATGCTAACCTTTTGATAAAATCTTCAGGATTATTCGAGCGGGGGTTTCCCACAGACGCCGGTAAATTCTTAATCAGCGCGTCAGGCGTATCCGTTCTGAACGCGCTTACATCCTCGCTATCCGGTCTTACCGTTTGCTTTGAAACATCCGGCAGGGGTCTGGGGCTTTCTTCCGCCTTGCCAATTTCTCTCCCTTTCCCCTCTTCAGGCGGCGAAACACATCCCGCAAATAAACAGATACATACCACAATTATTCCCAATAACCGCGAACTACGACCCCGCGGTTCGACGGGAACTTTGGAAAAAGCGGCTAAACATCCGCTTTTTCCGCTAAATCCGGGGCGGGCTTTTCCAAAACTGAAGTTTTGGGAAAGCCCCGTCATAATTACAATAAAACGCCGCATAGAATCCTCCATAGGAGTTTGTAGGACTTTGGTGAATTTTTGCATATTCATGCAAAAATTCCGATTAACGGGGCTCCGCGAACCGCGAACCTGTGGTTCGATGGTTCGATGGGAGTTTGCAAGGTATAAATTTGCAATAAATTGCAAATTTATACGATTTTTGGGCAAAGCCCCACAAACTCCTAG
>JAISQR010000021.1 GCA_031274035.1 Treponema sp.
GAAAACGGACGGGAGAATGGGCATAATGAGCCCCTTCCCACCTGATATGGGGAAGCAATTTAGGCTGCCCTCCTGAAACTTACATCGTTTTTTGCTGAAGCCCCACAGGCTCCTAGCAGTTATTATGATTACGATTATACAATGTTTTATATAGGTGTAACATTAACAGTAGCAAGTGTGATCTATGGTCATATAGCGCCCTTCTTCTATCATCGCCCCGGGCCGAAAACAACGCTGCTTACCGATCAGAGCCCGTGGAAAGTCTCGCTTCTCCCCAATGAACGCGGTACAAAGATAGAAAAAGTGAGTTTTTCCTATACCTTACGGTTTTGAGCGCCCTAATGCGCCCTCGCTGCCAGGAGCCTAACTATCTAGGAGTTTGTTGCGCTTCGCGCATAAAATTGTATAAATATTCATAAATATGAATATTTATACAATTTTCGGGCAAAGCCCCACAAACTCCTGGGGGCGGTAAACAAGGATGAGGCGAAGAAATATGCGTTTAAGCGGGGCTTTTTTGTGATAGGGCAATCGGGGGATTCGAGAGCGGCGAATCATCTGTCCCCGCCCTGGAAATCCGCGGCTTGGTAGGGCGGGGTGTAAATAGAGTTTCCGCAAACGTAAACCGGAGCCTGCGTTTATCCCTCTCCCGCCCGCCATTTTCCAATGCGGTCGTATGCGGCGTTAATACGGGCAGTTTTTTCCGTAGCCTTTTTCATGTTTGCCGCATGGCCTGCATGGCGGTCCGGGTGGTGTATCTTGAGGAGCCTTTTATATGCGGCTTTACATTCCTCCTGTGATGCGTTGGGACCAAGGCCTAATTCGGCAAAGTCGGCCTTAAGTTCTTCACTTATCCTAGATGTAAAATTTCCGGTGAAATTTCCGCCGGTTTCCTTGGTCCTGCCGCTTTTTCCTCCGCCTTTACCAGAGAACTCCGTCTTGCTGTATTCGGTACGGCTGTACTGTGTACCTTCACGGGTGTTCCTGTATTCGGTACGGGTGTACTCCGTCCGGGTATAGCCGCCCCCCGGCCGGTTTCCCAGAAAATCATTCAGTTCATCCATAGCCGCGTCAAAATCCGGATCCCCTAATCCTTTCCCCTTCACGGAAGTTTTCTTGAGCGCCTTTTCATCATCATCGTGAAGATAGCTTTTTATTACATTTCCCAGCCTGTCTATTATTCCCATACTTATATTTTAGCATACTTTAAATATTGTAACTACTCAAGTTGTCCGGTTATTAATGTCATATTTTGCGGCGCCGTTCCGCATTATAACCAAATATTTAATGAATATTTGTCTAAAAGTAATTGCCTTTTTTTTTTCAATACGGTAAACTTGTTATTAGGAGGAAGTATGAAGATAACTAAAAGAACCTTCGGCGTTCTTTCGTCAGGGGAAAAGGTTTATCTCTATACCTTAAAGGCAGGGGAGGTGGTCTTATCTATCTCATCGCTGGGTGCAACGTGGACCTCTCTTGCGGTTCCTTCCCGTAAAACAGGTATTACGGATGTCATATTGGGGTATTCCGCCTTGGAGGACTATACCCATAACAATACCTATATAGGGGCTACCATAGGCCGTTTCGGTAACCGGATAGGGAATGCCCGTTTTAGTCTGGACGGTCAGACCTATAATTTATTTAAGAATGATGGGATACACACCCTTCACGGCGGCCGGCGGGGTTTTGACAAACGTTTGTGGAAGGCCGACGCCTATGAAGAAAGGGACGGTATTTTTGTCTGTTTTGAACTTACCAGTCCTGATGGAGATGAAGGATACCCCGGGCGCTGCAAGGCTTCGGTATGCTACGGGCTTACCAAATCTAATGAAATAGTGATAGATTACGCGGCCGGCCTCGATTCGCCTTGTCCTATTAATTTTACCAATCACAGTTATTTTAATCTTGCAGGGGAAGGTTCAGGCGATATCCTCTCTCACGAGGTAAAGCTCTTTGCTTCTTCCTATATTGAGGTTGACGAGACCCTTATTCCAACGGGTAAGCTGCTTCCAGTGGCCAATACTCCGTTTGATTTTCGCTCCCGTAAAAGCGTTAAACGTGATATGGCCGCCGCAGGCGGCGGTTATGATCATTGTTTTGCGCTGGACGGCAGCAATGGGGAATTGCGGCCTGCGGCTGAAGTCTTTGAGGAAAGCTCAGGGAGAATCATGAAGGTTTTTACTACGCAGCCGGGAATACAGTTCTATACCGGTAATTTCCTTGATAATGTTCAAGGAAAAATGGGCGCTTTTTACAATAAACATGCGGGTTTCTGCCTTGAAACTCAGCATTTCCCTGATTCTCCTAACCGGCCTGAATTTCCTTCGGCAATTTACGGCCCCGGTCGGGGTTATCACGAAAAGGCTCTTTTCTCTTTTGATTGGTAAATAGTGTTTGTCCATACTGGAACTAGGAGCTTGTCGCGCTTCGCGCATAAAACGGTATAAATATTTATGAATATTTATACCTTACAAACTCCGAAAGCATGCCCATTGATCGGGATTTTTTGCATAAATATGCAAAAAATCCACAAGTGCAACAGGCTGCTAGGTATGGATGGACGTAAGACTGTAGGTCTGCGGCTTCTTTGAAAACCGCATTTTGCGTACTGTTTTGGTACACAATTGGGGCGAATGCAAGGTTTGTCTACAGAGCAACCGGCTTTATAGACAGGACTATATAATTACTGCTTGGTGGTTCGTTGCGGCATGTTGAACCATAAACCGGTGAAAAAGAGGAGTCTATGGATATTCAAGTTCAGGAATTAATTGAAAAAATAAAGAAAGATGGAATCGAATCCGCCTCGGAAGAAGCGTCGCGGTTAAAGTCTCAGGCTGAAAGGGACGCAAAACGGATAGTTGAGGCCGGTAGGAAGGAAGCGGAAGAGATCATCGCCAGGGCTAAGGCGGATGCCGAAAGATCGGAAAAGGCTGGAATAGCCGCCCTGGAGCAGGCGTCCCGTAATCTGGTACTGGCATTTAAGGGCGAAATCGAAACCTTATTGGACAAATTGGTTGCTCTGGAAGTAAGGTCTTCCTATAATGAGGACACGCTCAAAGCTGTGCTTCCTGAACTTCTTAAAGCCTGGGCGGTAAAGGGCAGTACATCAGGCGGAGATAGTCTCGATATTATCCTCAGTGAATCTGATCTTCAAAAATTACAATCATATTTCACTGAAAAACTGTCGTCCAAATTAAAAAATGGTGTAGAACTCAAGGCGGATCGTAATCTTGGGGCCGGTTTTAGAATTGCAAGTAAAGACGGATCGGCATATTACGATTTTTCTGCCGAATCGGTGGCGGAACTTCTATCTACTTATCTCAATCCCCGTCTGGCAGAGATATTGAAACGTTCAGCTAAAGGAATTTAGGCGTGGCATATTATTATTTAGCGGCGCAACTACCCTATCTTTCTTATGGCCAGGCAGCTCCCATGTCGCCGGACGCCTATATTAAACTCTGTCAGGAAAAACTATCCAAATCCGACGCCGAACTTCTAACATTGTGTTCGCTTGATCCGGTTCCCCTTTCCAGTAAAGATAATGAAGGGGATCGTTCCGGTCTGTCGTATGTGGAGATTCCTGCCCCCTGTTCATCGCCGCTTATAGACAGATGGCGTCTATGGGAGCGCGCCTTACGTCTTAACCTGGCCCGTTTTCGTATCCAGAGGATCAAGCGGGAAAATTCCGCCGCTGTTGAAGCGCCGGAGGATCCTGCCGACGCGGCGGCGGTAGCAAAAACCGCATTTGCTATGGAATCCCCCCTTGAAGCGGAAATTTTTCTTGATGAAGCCCGATGGAAGGCAATTGAGACCTTTCAGGGAATCGATAATTTTAGCAGGGATATGCTTTATGCCTATCTGCTTAAATTGCTTATCCTGGAACGGCAGTCGTTTTTTAGGGTCGAGGATGGGTTTGCAGAGTATAAAGGGCTTTACGCGGCTGTAATGGATGCGTCCGCGGTTTCGGGTAGTTGAATTTTGCAGGAATATCGGGCCGTAATTTTTGGTAACAGGCCCTCAGTCGAATAAGAAATATTAATTTTATCTAAGATGGGTACCGCCTTTGGTTCCGTCTTGGATGTAAACAGGAAAGGATGTTGTCTCGTAGAAATAACGTCTTTTCCGTAAGCCTGGTTTACGGAAACCGAATTTTGAACCTGGCTTATTTGCTTACAGTAAATTCAGTGTGGTGCTTTTATGTGCATCGAATGAAAAACGCGGGGGGAATTGAACAATCTTCCCTGGGATCGGGAGAACCGAAATGACCGGAACAAAAGGTAAAGTAGTAGCCGTTAACGGTAATATGGTAAGCGTCCGTTTTGACGGAGCCGTTTCCATGAATGAGGTCGGCTATGTTAAGGTTGCGGATAAGCAGTTAAAGAGCGAGGTCATCCGCATCAGGGGTGATATTTCACAGCTTCAGGTTTTTGAGATAACCAAGGGTATATCCATAGGGGACGAGGTTGAGTATACCGGTGATATGCTTGCGGTAGAAGTAGGGCCCGGTCTTTTAGGCCAGGTTTTTGACGGCCTTCAGAATCCCCTTCCCAAACTTGCCGCGGAAGCGGGCTATTTTCTGGAACGGGGAGTTTATCTTGACGCCCTTCCATCCGATAAATCTTGGGATTTTACCCCTGCCGTCAAAATAGGGGATAAGGTTGAACGGGCCGATACGCTGGGTACCGTTCCTGAGGGTTCTTTTATCCATCGGATCATGGTTCCCTTTAACCTCTATGGTTCCTATACCGTTGCGTCTATTAAGGGGCCGGGGGCTTATACCATTAGAGAAACCATCGCTGAACTGAAGGATGAGAGGGGAACCGCCATACCGGTTAGTATGTCCTTCCGCTGGCCGGTCAAGCGTGCGGTGGATTGTTTTGAAGAGCGGCTCAAACCGGAAGAACCGATGGTTACCAGGGTACGTCTTATCGACACGTTTTTCCCGGTGGCCCGCGGGGGGACTTACTGTATTCCGGGCCCCTTTGGGGCGGGCAAGACTGTACTTCAGCAGATCACGAGCCGCCACGCGGATGTTGATATCGTGGTACTGGCAGCCTGCGGCGAACGCGCGGGGGAGGTCGTTGAAACCCTCAAGGAATTCCCTGAACTAACCGATCCCAGGACAGGCCGTTCCCTTATGGAACGCACGGTGATCATCTGTAATACGTCTTCTATGCCGGTTGCGGCCCGTGAAGCGTCGGTTTATACGGCGGTAACTTTGGCAGAGTACTATAGACAGATGGGGCTTAACGTCCTTCTGCTTGCCGACTCGACCAGCCGCTGGGCTCAGGCTATGCGTGAAATGTCAGGACGGCTGGAGGAAATACCCGGCGAAGAGGCGTTTCCCGCGTATCTCGAATCGACAATTGCAAGTTTCTATGAAAGGGCCGGACTGGTCAGGCTGAAGGACGGTTCGACAGGCTCGGTAACAATCGGAGGTACAGTCAGTCCTGCCGGCGGTAACTTTGAGGAACCGGTAACCCAGGCAACCCTCAAGGTGGTCGGCGCTTTCCATGGTCTTTCACGGGAACGTTCCGACGCCCGGAAGTATCCTGCCATACACCCTCTGGATTCCTGGTCGAAGTATAGGGGAATTATACCGGCGGCGAAGGTTGCCTATGCCCATGGTTTTATGCGGCGCGGCAGCGAAGTTGAACAGATGATGAAGGTTGTAGGCGAAGAAGGAACAAGCCTGGATGATTATGTCATCTACCTGAAAGGCGATTTTCTCGATTCTGTTTACTTCCAACAGAACTCTTTCGATGCAATCGATGCGGCGGTAAGCCCGGAACGGCAGATGTATGTGTTTGCAATCGTTCTGAGAATACTGGCGTCCCAGTTCAGCTTCCCCGATAAAAACGAAGCGCGGAGTTGGTTTAACCGGCTCAGGCAGAAATTCCTTGATTATAATGGATCCGAATGGAAAAGCGAACGTTTTGCCGCATTGGAAAAGGAAATTGAAACAACAGTTTCCGAACGGCGCCTTGGTGTGGATGAGGCCGCTCAGAAAATAATTGCCTAAACGCGGGGTTTCATAGTGAAACTTCATGTTTGGAGATAGGATGGAACATGAAAAAGGTATATAGCAAGATAGAATCCATCACCGGAAGCGTTATCACCGTCAGGGCGGAGGATATCCGGTACGGGGACCTTGCGGAAGTGGATACTGTGTTTGGTACGTCCCTTGCGGAAGTAAACCGTCTTGAGGGGGATATGGTATCCCTCCAGGTATTTGCCGGAGGCAGGGGTATTTCTACCGGCGATACGGTCCGCTTTTTGGGCCGCCCTATGCAGATATCCTTTTCGGAAAACCTTATGGGCCGGGTTTTTTCAGGTTCAGGGGAACCGAGAGATAAAGGCCCGGCGCTTCACGAAAATCCCATTCCTATAGGCGGTCCGTCGGTTAATCCTGCCCAGCGTATTATCCCCAGGCGTATGATACGCACCGGTATCCCGATGATAGACCTCTTTAATACCCTTGTTGTTTCCCAGAAACTGCCTATCTTCTCGGTTTCAGGGGAGCCCTACAACGAGCTTCTTGCCCGTATTGCTATGCAGGCGGAGGTTGATGTTATTATTTTGGGCGGAATGGGCCTTAAATACGATGATTACCTCTTTTTTAAGGATACATTGGAAGAGGGGGGCGCCCTCGCGCGCACCGTGATGTTTGTTCATACCGCGTCCGACCCTACGGTCGAATGTCTTATGATTCCCGATATATCGCTGGCTGTTGCTGAACAGTTTGCCCTTCAGGGTAAAGATGTACTTGTCCTCCTCACGGATATGACTAACTTTTCCGATGCGATGAAGGAAATTTCAATAATTCAGGAGCAGGTTCCCAGTAACCGCGGCTATCCGGGCGACCTTTACAGTCAGCTTGCCAGCCGTTATGAAAAGGCGGTTGACTTTGATACGGCCGGTTCTATCACTATTTTGGGGGTAACGACCATGCCCGGCGATGACGTTACCCATCCGGTACCGGATAATACCGGTTATATTACCGAAGGCCAGTACTACCTTAAAAACGGACGCATTGAGCCCTTCGGTTCTCTCTCACGGCTTAAGCAGCAGGTAAACGGTAAGACCAGGGCGGATCACCGGGCGCTTATGGATGGGATGATCAAGCTCTATTCCGCCTTCAAGGATACTCTGGAGAAAAAGGCCATGGGCTTTATTATGACGCCCTGGGACGATAAGCTGCTGAAATACGGTGATTCATTTGAAAGGCAGATGATGGATCTGTCGGTTAATATTCCATTGGAACGGGCGCTGGACCTGGGTTGGGAAATTCTTTCCGATTGTTTCAGCCCTGAAGAGACAGGGCTTCGGACCGAGCTTATCAATAAGTTTTGGCCGAAAAAGTAGGGGCTTCTGTGTAAAACGATGAAAGACGTATTCTTATTTGAAATGCGTTTTTTTAATTACTCAGAGGATCTTCCTAAATTTTAGTTTTATGGGAAACAGCGGACTTTAAGCCGTTTTTTCCAAAGCCGTTCCCCTCGGACCAAAGGTCCGCACTAACCAAGTTTTGGGAATGGTTCTTTATATAAGGATTAACGCGACATGGCGAAGATCAAGCTGACTAAGAATGAGCTTAAAAAGCAGAAAGACGCACTGAAGATGTATCAGCGTTATCTGCCTACCTTAATGCTCAAAAAGCAGCAGCTTCAGGCTGAGATTAGAACCACAGAACTACGCATACGGGAACTCAGGCAGGAAAAGGATGCCATTGATGAATCTTTTAAAACGTGGATAGGGGTATTTGGAGAAAGGGGTATCTTTAGCCCCGATATACTCAGGATCACCGCCATTAAGACCGCGGAAGGGAATATAGCCGGTGTTTCTATCCCCCTTTTCCAGGGGGCGGAATTTGCGATTGCCGCCTATGATCTTGCACGTATGCCGCTTTGGCTCGATACCGCCGTAGAGCGGCTTAAACAGGTACTCCTTTTAGATTTGGAAGCCCAGACCCTTGAGGAACAGCGGCGCAGACTGGATCATGAACTGCGGGTTACTACCCAGCGGGTTAATCTTTTTGAAAAGATCAAGATACCTGAAACAAAAGAAAATATCAAAAAGATTCAGGTTTATCTGGGGGATCAGCAGACCGCCGCCGTGGTTCGGGGCAAGATAGCCAAGCGCGGTATGGAGAGGAGTCCGCAGGGGGTCGCAGAATGATAGTACCGATGAAGAAAGTGTCCCTTGTTATTATGGATAAAACCAGGGAAGATTCCCTTGAGAAACTGCGGGAATTAGGTGTTATGCACCTGGAAAAACGGCAGGTAAATTCCGAAACTCTCAGCAGGCTGCTGGACAGGAAGGCAAAGGCCGAATCGGCTTTGGGAATGTTGAAGGCTGTTCCTATTCCTAAAAAGGCTCCGGGGATATCAGGACAGGCGCGGTCTAACGGCGGGAATCTCCGGCGGAGAAAAACCGATAGGGTTAGACCGGAGGAATTCTATTCGGCTGAAGCTCTGGATGCGGCGGCACGGCCCGACCTGATAACACTGGTCATGGGGCTTGCCGATGAGAAGAAGAGCCTCCAGGAAAAGTTTTTCGCTCTGACAAAAGAAAGATCCCGTATTGAAAAATGGGGGGATTTTGATCCCCGTTCCCTTGCGTATCTAACGGAAAAAGGCATACGGATATTCCTTTATGAATTGCCTTATAAGGTGTACGATGCGCTTACAGAGGACACCAAGCTAATAGTATTGGGAAAGGATAAAACTGCTGTTTATGCCGCTGTTCTGGATAAGGAAATTCCCAGTGAGCCGCCCTTTGACCCGGGCGGACAGTCCCTCTCGGAGATAGACGGGGCTATGAGCGATATACAGGACCGCCTCGCCGATATTGAGGGTGAACTTGTTAAATTAACAGCCCGTGCAGGCGCGCTTGAAGCCGAAGTAAAAAAATTGACTGAAAGTATAGAGTTTGAAACGGCAAAGGGCGGTATGGATATTACCGAAGATACCCCTGCCGAATATGCTGTTGCATGGTTCTCCGGTTTTGTTCCCCAGGATGATGTGGGAATCCTCAAGCGCTCTTGCGCGGAATACGGCTGGGCTCTTATTGCCGATGAGCCGCGGGAGGATGATGAGGTTCCAACACTGTTAAAAAACAACCGTTTGGTGAGCCTTATTTATCCGCTTACCAATTTTTTGGAAGTCCTGCCGGGGTACCGCGAAATTGATATTTCCGGTTGGTTTTTGCTCTTTTTTTGTGTATTTTTCGGTATGATTTTTGGCGACGCGGGCTACGGCCTCTTGCTGCTGCTTATCGCGGTTATTGGTATTGCAAAGACAAGCAGGAAGGGCGTGCCCGCGGGTCTTAAAATGCTGCTGTTGTTAAGCATTTCAAATACGGTATGGGGTATTCTTACCTGTACATGGTTTGGCGTGGATACGAACGCGCTTCCTGATATTTTGCGGCGTATTTCCCTGCCCCTTATATCCGGCGCCGTAGCCGTACAGTCAGATGCCGCTAAAGCTGTTGTTGATCAGAATTTGCAGATATTCTGTTTTTCTCTTGCTTTGATTCAGCTTAGTATCGCACATATCAAGGGTATCATACGGAATATAAGATCCCTCAAGCTGTTTGGGGAATTGGGTTCACTTGCCATGCTTATCGGTATGTTCAATGTGGTTCTGGCCTTGGTGGTAAGCAATTCATACAGGCAGATTCCCCTGATGCCGGTGTCCCTGTACCTGCTTGCCGGCGGTTTTGCTTTGAGCTTTGTGTTTGCCGGCTACGAGGGGAGCATAGGGCAGTCAGTATTGAATAGTATTAAGAATATCATTTCGGTAGTGCTGGGAGTTACCAATGTGTTCTCTGATATTATGTCCTATATCCGGCTTTGGGCGGTTGGTCTTGCGGGCGCGTCTATTTCCGCTACGGTGAATCAGATGGCAGGCCCTATGCTGGGCGGTTTTTTTGTTTTTGCGGGTATAATTCTATTGGTCTTTGGACATGGGTTGAATATAGTTCTCAATGTTCTGTCGGTAGTCGTTCATGGTGTGCGTTTAAATACCCTTGAATTTTCAGGGCATTTAGGGCTTACGTGGTCAGGATTTGCATATAAACCGTTTGCAAAAGCGGAAAAATCATAATGCATGGAAAATTCCATGGGGAAGATTCCTAAATTGCATCAAATGAGGAGAAAATTATGTTAGGATTATTGGGCGCGGGCCTCGTGATGGGTATTGCCGCAGTTGGTTCAGCTATTGGTATCGGCATTGCCGGACAGTCGGCAATCGGTGCGTGGAAGCGTTGTTATATAGGTAACAAACCCGCGCCGATGACTCTGCTGACCTTTGCCGGCGCGCCGTTAACCCAGACCTTTTACGGTTTTATATTGATGGGTCAGATGAAAAACGCGGCCAGGTTGAATCCTGAGTATGCCGGACTCTACCTTGGTATCGGTATTGCATCCGGCTTGGCTATGGCTTTTTCGGCGATAGCTCAGGGCCAGGCGGGCGCCGCCGCCGCCGACGCGCAGGGCGAAACCGGTAAGGGCTTTGCCCAGTATATCGCGGTGGTTGGTATCTGTGAAACGGTTGCACTTTTCGCTATGGTTCTGTCCATGGTCAGTTTAGCCTAGTTCCGGTACCCGCATACAAAGAGTATTAATGCGGAATAATCAATCACGCGGCATACGGATTGGGGGTTTTGGGCATGTCAAGGCCGTTGATATAGGCGGTTCTTCTCACGTGGCTATCCAGACCATGTGGAAGGATCGTTTGGGTTTTGACGGCTTGGAAGGAAACGCGGGGGAAGAGAACACGGCGCGGATCGAAAGGCTTGGGGCTATGGGTTGCTCTTTGCTCCGTTTTGCGGTCCCCGATCTGGAAGCTGCCGAAGTTCTAGGCAGGCTTGCCGGTATGGTTTCTATGCCCCTGGTAGCGGATATTCACTTCGATTATAGAATCGCCCTTCGTTGTATGGATTTTCCTGTTGCCAAGGTAAGGATAAATCCCGGAAACATAGGATCGCGCGACAAGGTTGAAAGAGTCCTTGTTAAGGCCGCGTCACGGAATATACCTATACGGATTGGGATCAATGCTGGAAGTCTTCCTGTGGATATCCGTAACGCAGTGGATTCAGGCGGCTTGAGCAGGGCGGAGGCTCTGGTAAGGGCTGCCGAACGCGAACTGGAGCTTTTTAGCGAATTTAATTTTCAAAATATACTGGTATCAATGAAAGCGTCTTCAATTGCCGATACTGTAAATGCAAACCGTCTTTTTTTTCAGAGGAATGATTGTCCGCTTCATATAGGGCTTACGGAAGCGGGCCCTCTTATTGCGGGGGTAAGCCGGAGTACGGCGGCGCTCCTCCCCCTCCTGTGCGATGGCATTGGGGATACTATCCGGGTGTCCCTGTCGGATACTATGGAAAGAGAGGTAATCGCCGCCCGTGAGATACTCTCCGCCGCGGAGGAGACGGCGGGGGAGGGTGTTATGCCTTGTAAACCGGAAGCTGCCGGAATAAGAGGCGGGGGACGGCGCCTGAGCGGGAAGAAGGGGGTGAGTATTATTTCCTGCCCCCGCTGCGGCAGGAACAGCTTTGACACGCATGGATTTACGGAAAAATGGCAGAGCGCGCTGTATGCCTTGGATAAGGATATTACGGTAGCGGTGATGGGCTGTGCGGTAAACGGTCCGGGGGAAGCCCGGCATGCGGATTTGGGGATTACCGGCGCGGGCGATAAGGTGCTTTTATTCCGTAAAGGGGTACTGCTGCGGACCATAGCCGCTTCCGGGGCGGACGAAGCATTTGGGGAAGAATTGGAGAAACTATGATGAGTTGGGGCCGGCGTTGCTGGATAGTCATAGCTGGAAGAAGGGGATGATTTTATGAAAAAAAGACGTTCTGTATTTTCTTTGACTATTTCAAAATTGATATATGGTATGTGTCTCATATTCTTTCTGTGTTTTGCCTTTACCGCCGGAGCACAGCAAGTTGAGGGGACGTGGTGGTTCAGTCTGGAAAAGGGGAAGCGTTATTTCAGAAACGGTGAATTCGGAAACGCCCTTATGTGTTTTGAGGATGCCCGCCGGGAAAGACGGGAAATGTACACCGGTATGGAAAGAGATATGATTGAACTGCTTTCCCTTCCTGAAGTACGCCGTTTGGGGGATAGGCTGGAGCAGGTTGAAGCATATATAAAGGATCGGTATCAACCCAAAGCTGAACGGGTACTTAGGGAGGTTTATTACCGTATTCCGCGGGAGAATCTGAATAGTTCGGTGAACGGGATATTGGAAGAACTAAAGCGTTTAAAGGAGTATCCCGAGGCGGAGTACTGGATAGGGGAGGTTTATCGTGTTGAAGGGGAGCTTGGCCTTGCGTTGAGTCAGTACCAAAAGGCTTATGCAAAGCGGGAATTCCTGGAAAATTCTTCCTTTGATGTAGATATACTCTATAAAATTTTGGATATCTACCGTATGCGTTATCAGTATATCGAGTTGGAAAAGCATGCGGAGGAAATTTTTAAACATGACACCCTTTCGTTTGATAATGGACAGGGGCCCTTTGCCTGGGTTAATGTAAACAGGATGCTCAATAGAAATGATGAAGATCGCCGGGGTGTGATAAGCGCCCGGAATTATAATGAAGTACACAATATAGACATGAGCGACGCAGGCGGGATAAACCAGTTTTTGAATATATACAGGTACAATAATAAGGCAACGGAAAGGGCGCACCGGCTTTTGGGGTTTCAATATATTGAAGATCGCCGCCATGATAAGGCCGCGGAGCATCTGCTTTTTTCGTTTCTTATTCAGAATACGGTCATTATTGAGGAATTAATACGGCTTCAGAGTGATTTTACCTTTACGACCCTGGATAATCTTCTTGTAGAGATACAGAAGAGGCCCCAGTTACAGAGCTATATAGATGATGTTGATTATTTTAAAACCATATACGAATTAGGGGTGGGTTATTATGCTTCAGGCGGACATGTTACGGCGCTCCGTTTGTGGTATTTTTTAACGCGTCATCCGGAAACCGGAGAATGGGGGGTGCGCTCTCAAAAGGCTTTACTTGATCCTGCGGGTTTTGTATTAGGAGGGAATTTTAACCGCTCATAAGTAAATGTTCTTTACTTCTCATTGACAGTATCCCTTATTCTATTGTATTATACATATATGTTTTTTGAATATATAAGAGGAGATGATTATGGCACAGGCTAGTAAAAATTCCCGTACATCCAGCGCAACTCAAAGATTTTATTGTAGCTGCGGGGGGGAAGTTAAAATGAAGACTGTTTTTGAAAATGGTAAGGTAAAGAACATGGCGGAGTGTGAAAAATGCAAGAGGCTGGCAAGACGGCCTTCGGATTTCAGATAGAGTTTTTAGGAAAGGGAATCTCTAAAAAACGCCGGTTAAACTTTGGTTGGTTTTTTAAAGATTCTCTTTATTCGTGTCGAGGGGGTTAATACCCAAGAGCCCGCTCACGCGGGGGAGCTTTAGGGCAAGGTAGTTCATTTGAAGAGGGTTGAATTTCCGCACGTTACGGCTGTTCGTATGTGAGTGCGCTGTGGGATGGGTATGTTTCCTCTTTAGTATTTGGAGTTTGCAAATTTATACGATCTATGGGCAAAGCCCCGCAAACTCCTTGTGAGAGTGTTCATTACATTAAAGGGATACAATAGTGAATTTTTTATATAGGGGGGTTTCTTTTGGCAGGTAAAGGTTCATCCGCACAAAAGCGCCATCGACAGAGCGAAGAGCGGCGCATGAGAAATAAGTCGGTCAAGAGTTCTGTTAGGACTAGCGCAAAGAAGTTTGTAGTATTGGCACAGAAGAAGGATATCGATGGGGCTGAAGCGGCATTGAGGGAAATGATTAAAAAGATCGACAGCGCCGCTCAAAAAGGTATTATCAAGAAGAATACGGCGTCCCGGAAAAAATCCCGTATGCAGCGCAGTTTTAATTCTCTCAAAGCAGCTCAGTAAGGTATCAGTTTTGGATATAGGGATTACTCTCTATATCCTATGGAAAATGTTGTGTCTTATAGACGGTGTCTATTCAGCCGGTGGTTTGTTTCTTCATTCTATGTTAGAAAGTTCCTCCGTGTTCCTTCTGTACTCCAAAACTTGTGTAAAATTTTGCGCTATCCAATTGACAGGAATGAATAGATTACGGATGGATAGATGAGTAATATTAACGAGTAATAAGGGTGTTATGGTGGAAAAAAAAATTACAAAAGTTGAGTTAATTGATTCGATATACCAGAAGACAGGAATGAACCGGAAAGATATTAGGAACATTTTTGATCTTTTAATTGATGAAATAAAAAATACCCTCATTAACTATCATATTATTGAATTAAGGGGTTTTGGTACCTTTGAAATAAAAGTCCGCAAGGGCCGGAAAAAGGCCCGTAATCCAAAAACAGGGGAAATAGTTTCGGTTAATTCTCATGGGATTGTAAGTTTCAGAGCGGGCAGAGAATTGAAGCAGGAGGTATGGAAATTGAAGGTGGAAAATGCTGGATCTTCGGAAGGAATACACAAGACGGATTTTTTATCCGAAAACAACCAGCGCTTAGAGGATAAAAATACTGTTACAACTACTAATTCCGGCGGCGGCAAATGACCCTTGGCAAGGGAAACGGCAGAATAGCCCATTTTTTTATTCATCTTGGAGCAGTTTTTTTAGGGGCCGTACTGTTTGCCGCTGCCTTTCCCAATGTGTTTGTTGAAAATGGCATTCCCTTACTGGCATGGATTGCCTATATTCCTGTTTTCTGGCTGATAAACAGGGTGAGTTTGGGGTCTTCTTTTTTGTGGGGCGCACTGTATGGTTATACCGCCTATGGTTTGTTCAATTACTGGCTGAGCGTTTTTCATCCGTTAGCGGGGCTTATCGTTGGAACAATTTATTTAGTCTATTTTATGTTTCTATTCGCCCTGTTGAAAATGGCGGTTCTCCTTTTTAAGAAACGCGGGTACTTGGTACAGTTTCTGATGTGGATGGGTTTTGAATATCTGCGTACTCAGGGTTTTTTAGGTTATTCTTATGGTATTACCGGTTATTCCCAATGGAAGGTGCTGCCTCTTATCCAGATTGCGGATATCTTCGGCGTATGGGGAGTGTCGGCGCTGGTAGTGTTTCCGTCGGTGTATATTGCTGAAGGAATAAAAGAAGCCGGAATAGAGTTTGGAAAAATACCCGGTTTTCTTAAAACCTTTGCAAAAAAGGAATGGGTATCCTTATGTATGTGGATTGCCGCTTTGCTGTTTGCTCTGATCTATGGTTTTATTTCTCCTATCAGGTATGAGGATGCACAATATGTCAAAATAGCTCTTATTCAGCATAACACGGACCCTTGGCTTGGCGGTATTGAAGAATACCGCAAAAATTTCGAGGTATTGCGGCGGCTTTCGGACGAGGCCCTACAGAACGAGCCTAAACCGGATATGGTGGTATGGTCGGAAACCGCATTTGTTCCGCGCATTTACTGGCATAAAACGTACCGCGATGATCATGAATCCTATGTCCTGGTGAAAGAGCTTTTGGATTATCTTGCCGTACAGGAAGTTCCCTTTGTAATCGGCAACGATGACGCCAGGAAGGATGCGGGGAAAAATCCCTATGATGATCACCGGATCGATTATAATGCGGTGATGCTCTTTGAGCGGGGAGAAATAACGAAGCTCTACCGTAAACTTCATCTGGTGCCCTTTACGGAACATTTTCCCTATGAAAAACAATTTCCCCTGATCTATCAGGCATTAAAAAACGCGGATACCCATTTTTGGGAAAAGGGAAATGAAGCGGCTGTATTTGAATACAAAGGACTGAAATTTTCAAGCCCTATCTGTTTTGAGGATACCTTTGGCTATCTTTCGCGGAATTTTGTGAGGAACGGCGCGGAACTTATCGTGAATCTTTCCAACGACGCCTGGTCAAAAAGCCTTCCCGCCCAGAATCAGCATCTGTCAATGGCGGTTTTCCGCTCGGTAGAAAACCGCCGTTCTATGGTAAGATCTACCTCGTCAGGCCAGACCTGCGGTATAGACCCAAATGGAAAGGTCCTTGCTATGGCGCCGCCTTTCACCGAAAGTTATTTAACGGTAAGCGTTCCGGTGGTAAGACCCTCTACGATTTATACCGAATATGGCGATTTCTTGCCCTTAATCTGTATAAGTATGTTAATTTTAATATTGATAATCGGCTTTATTCTATTTATAATAAGGCTCATAAAAACGGGAATGTACGGAAAGGATAAAATATGAATAATCGTAAAAAGATTCTTGTTGTAGACGACGAGGCAATAAATCTTGATTTTTTTGAAGTAATGCTCTCTAAGCTGGGTTTTATAGTTGAAAAGGCAAACGATGGACTTGAGGCGCTGGAGATCGTAAAAGAATTCCTGCCTGATCTTATCATTCTGGATAATATTATGCCCCGCATGTCCGGCTGGGAATTTACAAAAATTTTAAAGAAGGATACTGAATATTCAGGAATTCCTATTATTATGCTTTCCGCTCTTGATGATGTAAAGGATAAAGTTGAAGGGTTTGAACTGGGGGTAGATGATTATATCACAAAACCCTTTAATTTTTCGGAAGTGCTGGCGAGGATACGGGCTGTTCTCCGCAACCGGGAATTATTTGCTCAGATTGCGGTACGGGAATCGCGGTTGAGCCTGGCGGAAGAATTAAGCGCGGATATGAAAAGTAATCTGATTGATTTTATGAAGAGTATTGATGAACTTGACGCGGCTATCGTGCTTGTTTCGCGGAATAAGGAAATAAGGGAGGATGAAAGCCTGTCAAAACTTCTGGAAACTATATCGGTAAAAACCCTGGTGGTAAGGAAACATATTTCTAATCTGGATGCCCGGATAGAGAAGACTATTCTTGAATGGGAGGATCTAAAAAAGAATGAAATAGGTCTTCCGGTACTGGAAAGTCAAATTCGCGGTTCCTTGCATCAGGAATAAAAACGGCAATGGCAAAAAATACGGGCAAAAGGAAAGAAAGCCGGCTTGTTATCTTAGGGGATAGTACCAGTCTTAACGGAAGGATCCGTTTTAAGGAAACTCTCTGTATTCAGGGAAAATTCAAGGGAAACATTGAAGCAACCGGCGCACTTATAGTTGATAAGGGGGCTATAGTAGAAGCAGATCATATTTCGGTAACATCGCTGACCGTTTTTGGAACGATTTACGGGGCTGTTCATGCGGTGGATAAGATCGACATGTTTCCCGGTGCTGAAGTTCACGGTGATGTAACAGCGGCGCGCTTGCGGATTGCGGACGGCGTACTGTTTGAGGGTCATTGCAGTATGACCGGTACCGAAAAGGAAGTAGAAATTTTTTCCCGTCCAACCGAGGAAATAAAAGCAGAATTGCAGAGACGAAATGGATAAACAATTAGCTGGTGAGGAAATAGGCGGTATAGCCGCATTACTTATAGGTACGTTAAAAAGCAATTCAAAAATACTTGCGGCCGCCGAATCCTGTACAGCAGGTCTTGCCGCCGATCTTTTAGCCAGAGTACCGGGAGCATCGCAGGTTTTTTGGGGATCCTTTGTTACCTATACCATAGACGCTAAGGCGAAGATGCTCGGTCTTGATGCCGGGATGATCGGCAGATATGGAGCGGTAAGCAGGGAAACTGCCTGCGCAATGGCAAAAGGGGCTCTTCTGCGGAGCGGGGCGGATTATGCCTTTTCAATAACCGGCCTTGCGGGTCCCCTTGGAGACGGAACACCTGTAAAGATAGGGACCGTTTGGATAGGTCTTATTTCAAAGGGCAGAGAAGCCGCTGCAAAAGAATTTTATTTTTCACTTTCACGCAATGAACTTAGGTTGTCCGCCGCTAATAAAGCACTGGAGGAAATGCTGAACCTGGTTTTAAAAGAAAATCGCTAAATATATTGACAAACCGGAGCAGATGAAATTATAATCAATATAAAAGATAACTATTCAGTGAGGGGTTAGCGTTCCGATGTCTTTTTCTTGAAGCTATCCCTATAATTTTTACCGGTATACAGGGGGCTGAATGGTTACAATAAAAGAGTCGTAACTACTCAGGCCTCATGCGGGGAGAGCGGAAATCGGTGGAATGAAGGGGCTTGCCCCTCAATGAGCCGGTTGGAGCGAAAGGGGCGGAGCCCTCTTTGTGAGGGACCCTGCCCAAGCACCTGAGAATACGATATAAATATCGTATATACCTGAGTAGTTACAAAGATTTTTTGACGCAATTAATTATAATTGTTCATCTGCCCGATTGAGGGGTAGGGGAAAGAGTTGTGTTTTTGCAGTATCTGTAGCGGGATATATTTTATTGTAAAAAAGCAGCGGAAATAGTGATTTATTGGAATGCGCGGGTGTAATACTTTCTGCACGCTTTCGCGTACGAGCTTTAGGGCGAAAAATTTAAATTTTTCGCCGCAGACGGCGGAGTATGAAACCGCGCAGTACTTTCGGCCTGAAAGTCCGCAATTTCCTATCCATCGATAGATTTTTTCGGATCGAAAAAATCTGATACTTCGCACTTTAGGGCGGGGTAGTTCATTGAAGAGGAAGAATTTCTTATACAGCTTTGTAAAATATTGAGTAACTATTCAGCCGATTATATGCGAGTAAGGGCTTGGGTGCGGCGTTGATTTTGCGTAGCAAATTCGGCGCATAAAACCTCAAAGAACCGCCGATTAGGCGATTTTTACCTTACAAACTGCGTAAGGATGCCGGATGGTGAATTTTTGCATATTCATGCAAAAATTCCGATTAACGAGGCTCCTTTGGGAGTTTGCAAGGTATAAATTTGCAATAAATTGCAAATTTATACGATTTTTGGGCAAAGCCCCACAAACTCCTAGGTAAGCCTTTTGTATGCCGCCCCGGAATCCGAGGGTTTTATCCAGGGTAATAATCCCCGGCGGCAGATGCTGTCTATCCTGGAAGAACTCTTTACCGCACAAAAAGTCTGTGTTTTCCGCGCGGCCCGACGCCTTATCGCAGGCAATCACTTAACGCTCTTTATCACGGCCCGCTATATTTCCCGTCCGAATCAATCCCCCCCGTCAACCCGTTGACCAGGAAGCGGGTGTAATTTTGCGGGACCCCTGATGGAATGTCTCCTCCAAGAAGCGGGGTTCCGATGCCTCCCGCAGTTTCGATGTTTGCCGCGGGGTTCGCCGATAACGAGCCGGAAAGGGTAATGACCCTGCCGGAATTAAGACCCACCTTGTTACCGGTATCTACCGCCGCAGCGCCGCTCATGGTGAAGCTGCTGCTGCCGTCAACATACACTCCGCCGCCGTTGTTGTGAGCGGTGTTCCCGCTGACGCTCCCTCCGTTCATATTGAAGCTGCCGCTGGTAACATACACCCCGCCGCCGTTGCTGTTCTTACTGTCGTAGATGCTGGCTGCGTTGTTCCCGCTGACGCTTCCGCTGTCCATGGTGAAGCTGCCGCCATTAATATGCACTCCACCGCCGTTGCTGTTGCCGTCGCCGCTTGCGCTGTTCCTGCTGACGCTCCCCCCGTACATGGCGAAGCTGCCGCCGCCGCCAATATATACCCCGCCGCCGTACTGTGCGGTGTTCCCGCTGACGCTCCCCCCGCTCATGGCGAAACCGCCGTTATAAACATACACCCCGCCACCGGTGGTTTCGTAAGATCCCGCGGTGTTCCCGCTGACACTTCCGCCATTCATGGTGAAGCTGCTGCCGGTAAAATACACCCCGCCGCCGTTGTTCCCGCTGATGGCGCTCCCTCCGCTCAGGGTGAAACTGCCGTTATAAACATACACCCCGCGATCGGTGTTGGCGCTGACGCTCCCCCCGTACATGTCGAAACTGCCGCCGTTATCAACACACACCCCACCGCCGGTATTGGCGCTGACGCTCCCCCCGTACATGTCGAAACTGCCGCCGTTAATATGCACCCCGCCACCGCTACCGCTTGAGCTGTTCTCGCTGATGGTACCCCCGCTCATGGTGAAGCTGTCATTGTTTCCAACATATACCCCGCCACCTGAGCTGTCCGCGCTGTTTCCGCTGATGATGCTCGCACCGTCCATGGCAAACCTGCCTCCGTTATAAATATACACTCCGCCACCGTTATTTGCACTGTTCTCAATGATATTCCCTCCGTGCATAGTGAAGGCGCCCCCGTTAATATGCACCCCGCCGCCGCTGCCGCTGCCAGAATTATGCGTGGTATTCCCGCTGATAGTTCCCCCGTTCATGGTGAAGCTGCTGTTACCGCCTAAAATAGCCGCCCCATGACCGTCGCTGACTGACTCATTCCCGCTGATGGTTCCCCCGTTCATAGTAAAACTGCCGCCGTCGCAAATAGCCACCCCGCCGCCGTTATCATCCGTGGTATTCCCGGTGATGATTCCCCCGTTCATGATGAAGCTGCCTTTTGAAATAGCCACTCCGCCGCCGTCGTCTCTTGCACTGTTCCCGCTAATAGTCCCCCCATTCATGGTGAACTTACCGTTCTCCTCAACACGGACACCGCCGCCATTGTCGGCATTCCCTCCGGTGATGGTAAGGTCGTTCCCCAGGATAACATCGGCATTTTTTATATACAGCGCCCGCTTCGATGAACCGGCGTCAATTTTGTCATTGCTCCCGCCGTCCCCCGCGAGCATGATGGGGGGGAGGGCGGCATACAGAGTGCTATCGGTTATTTCGACCTTGCCGTTGCTGTTGCCCGTATCCCCCACGCTCCCGGAGATTTGGATAAGTGCGGGAACAGGGGTGCGGTTGACAAGCTCAGATTCCCAGCCCGGCCATGAAGAGCCATACGCTATCTTGATGGCGTCCAGGGCCTTTCCCACTGTGGCGAAGGGGGCTGCCGCGGTCCCGTTGCCGGAGGTATCATTTCCGGGAGGGGATACTCCGCTCATTGCCGACACATACCACACCCTGTTGTAGGATGTATATGTATAACTTACGCTATAGGTCTGCTGGGTTGCCCCGTCAGGGGCGGTAACGGTAATGGAAAAGGAATTGCCTCCCGCATTCAATATGGGGGTAGCGGAAAAGGTAGTACCGCTTCTGCTCAGGGGCAAGGCCGTCCCGTTCAGTATTACCTCAATTTTTTGCCCCTCTGTATGTGCGGTGATAGATAAGGAAGAATTTGGGTTGGTATACGGCGCGAGAATAGAATAGCTGTGGGTTCCGGCATCAAAATCGGGTACCGAATCTCCACCAATGCTGATGCCCGCCAGATCCGCGTTGGATGAGGCAAAATCGCCTACCCCCAGGGTAAGGGCGCCGCCGCCCCTGTCCCATTTATCGGTGGTAAGGCCGTCCCGTACCAATATGGTCTGGATAAGGGTCTTTACCTTGACGTACCCCCGGTAAAACTCCACCTTACCCACGTAATTCCCCGATGGCAGAGACACGGACAGGGGAAGGCTTGTCCCTCCGTCAAATTCCGCCCCCGCGCCGTAAGCGCTGTCCTTCCGGTAGCGCTTAAAAAGATAGATGTTCCCGTTTTGATAGTCCGTAAGGCTGGGGTACAGGGAGATTTCCGCCACGGTAATTTCACTCTCCCCGGGAAAGCTGATATGCAGGTCGATGCGCCCAGATCCGCCGGACAAGGGCTGCAAGATTACCGTAACCGGGGATCCCCCAATATGGTCCGCCCTCAAGATAACGACCCCCTCGGCGGTTTTGACGCCACTGTTAAAACCATCCACATATACCATATCCCCCACCGCCGGGGCGTCGGTCAGGGCTATCAGGTAGGGCCCGCCCATTACATTGCTGAGGCTGCCCAGAACAGCACCGTTCCGGCTGACACTTATCGTATAGGAACTAATGTTCGCCACGGGGATGGCGGTCCGTTCTCCCCCGGAATCACCTGCAATATGGATAACCAGGCTGTTCGGCCCCGCTTCCGGCCCCAAAACAGGCGGTTCCAGAGGATTAACACACCCCGCAAGAGTAATAACGATCAAACAGTAAAGCGTTTTGTTTGTCATCTTAATCCTGTCTATTTTCATCCCCTTACTCCTTTTCACTCTTCTCTCTACAATCACGCTAAAAGAGTCTGAATAGGGTATCCCGCCTATTACCGCTATCACATTTACCGTGTAGAAGCCCGGAACCGTAGGAGCGGTAAAGGAATTCTCGTCAAAGATTACAGTATCAGGCCCGTTAAATTCAATATACCTGCCTATATGGAATAACCGGAAAGAGCAAGTTTTAGATTACAGACATCAGGCTGAAGCAGAAATTCCAAACAAAAAGTCTGTGTTTTCCGCGCGGCCCGACGCCTTATCGCAGGCAATCACTTAACGCTCTTTATCACGGCCCAATATATATCCCGTCCGGACCGATCCCCCCCGCCGCATCATTAACCAGGAATCGCCGGTAATTGGGGGGATCTCCCGCGCCTATATCATTCCTAAGAAGCTCGGTTGTTCCGGCTGTAAAACCGGAGTTCTCGATGTTTGCCGCGGGGTTCGCCGATAACGCGCCGGAAAGGGTAATGACCATGCTGGAACCAAGATACACGGTATTGCCTGTATCCACCACAGCGGAACCGCTCATAACGAACTTGACGTTCTGGCCGCTAACCTCCACCCCGCCGCCGTACTGTGCGGTATTCCCGCTGACGCTCCCCCCGTTCATGGTGAAGCCGGCGTCGTTGTCAACCTTCACCCCGCCGCCGTTGCCGCTTGCGGTGTTCCCGCTGACGGTCCCCCCGTTCATGGTGAAGTTGCCGTTGGCAACATATCCCCCCCCCCCGTTGCCCGTTGAGGTGTTCCCGCTGACGCTCCCCCCGTTCATGACGAATTTGGTGTTGGGGGAGGCGCCGTTAAGATGCACACCGCCGCCGTTGCCCGTTGAGGTGTTCCCGCTGACGCTCCCTCCGTTCATGGTAAAGACCGAGTTGTAATCAACATTCACCCCGACGCCGTACTGTGCGGTGTTCCCGCTGACGCTCCCTCCGCTTATGGTGAAGTCGCCGCTGCCAACATTTACCCCCCCGCCACGATACGACAAGGTATTTCCGCTAACGCTCCCCCCGCTCATGGCGAAGCTGCCGCCGGTAAAATACACCCCGCTGCCGGTGTTTCCGCTGACACTCCCCCCGTTCATGGTTAAACTGCCGCCGCTACTGGCAAAATACACCCCGTCGCCG
Source organism: Treponema sp. (assembly GCA_031274035.1). Taxonomy (GTDB): domain Bacteria; phylum Spirochaetota; class Spirochaetia; order Treponematales; family Breznakiellaceae; genus JAISNI01. Next base: position 23,125 of record JAISQR010000021.1, read on the forward strand.
GTATTGGCGTTGACGCTCCCCCCGCTCATGGCGAAGTTGCCGTCGTTAACGCGCACCCCGCTGTTGCTACTGTACTGTTCGCCGTTCCCGCTGACACTCCCCCCGCTCATGATAAAGCTGCCGCCGCTGCTGGCAAAATACACCCCGTTGCTGCCGTACTGTGCGCTGTTCTCGCTGATGGTCCCTCCGCTCATGACGAAGCTGCCATTGCTGCTGACAAAATACACCCCGCCGCCGTAGTTGCCGGAATTCCCGCTGATGGTCCCCCCGCTCATAATGAAGCTGCCGCTGCCGGTAAAAGACACCCCTCCGCCGAAACTTGTGGTGTTCTCGCTGATGGCCCCTCCGCTTATGGTAAAACTGCCGCCGCCGTCAACATACACCCCGCCGCCGGTGTTGGCGCTGACGCTCCCGCCGTTCATAGTGAAGCTGCCGTCGTTGACATACACCCCGCCGCCGGAGGTATTGGCGCTGATGGTTCCGCCTTTCATGGTGAAGCTACCGCTGCCAGTAAAATACACCCCGCCGCCGGAGCTTGCGGTGTTCCCGCTGATGGTTCCGCCTTTCATGGTGAAGCTGCCGCTGCTGGCAACATATACACCGCCGCCACCGGAGCTTGCGGTGTTCCCGCTGATGGTCCCGCCGTTCATGGTGAAGATGCCCCCGGTGTCCGCCAACACCCCGCCGCCGGTGATGGTAAGGTTATCCCCCAAGATGACATGGGCCTTACCGATTTTCAGTACCCGTTTTGAATTCCCTCCGGTAATTTTGTCATCGCCCCCGCCGTCCCCCGCAAGGATGATAGGGGGGAGGGTGCCATATAGGTTTGTATCGGTTATTGTTATAAGACTATCGGCATCGGAAAAAGCAAGCTCCGTGTCGATATTCCCGGAGATTTGGATGAGAGCGGGAACGGGCAGCTTGGGACTATCGGCCTGACCCTCCCATGAGCCGGTATATGCGGCCTTGATGGCAGCCAGGGCCTTTCCCACCGTGGCGTAAGGGATTGCCGCAGTCCCGTTGCCAGCCCCGTCATCGCCCGCAGCCGACACATACCACACTCCGTTGTAGTAGGTATGACTTACACTATAGGTCTGCTGGGTTACCCCGTCAGGGGCGGTTACGGAGACGGCCAGGGTGTTGGAATCCTTTTTCAGGGTGAGGGCGGAACCGTTGGATACCGCTGTTCCGTTCAGTTCTGCCTCAATTTTTTGCCCCGGCGTACCGGAGATCGTTAAGATGGGGCTCTCCGGGCCGGTCCACTGCTTGAGTATAGAATAGCTATAGGTTGCGGAACTAAAACCGCTTATGGCGTTTCCCCCAATGCTGATGTCCGTCAGATTCGCGTTGGATGAGGCAAAATCGCCTACCCCCAAGGTAAGGGCGCCGCTGCCGCCATCCCATGTATCGGTGGTATAGCCGTCCCGTACCAATATGGTCTGGACCAGGGTTTTTATCTTGACAAACTTTTCCCGGAAAAACTCTATCTTGACTACATAATTCCCCGATGGCAGGGAATTATAGTCCAGGGGAATACTTGTGGCGGTGAGGAAATTCGTTCCCTCGCCGTAATCGTCGTTCTTCCGGTAGCGGGTAAAGGCATAGCCGTTCCCGGCCTGGTAGTCAGTAAGGCTTGCATACAGGGTTATTTCCGCCGCGGTAATTTCGGTGTCCGGTGCGGTGAATGAGGCGGGGAAGCTGATACTCAGGTCGATGATCCCGGATCCTTCGGACAAGGGCTGCAAGATTACCGTAACCGGGGATCCCCCAATATGGTCCGCCCTCAAGATAACGACCCCCTCGGCGGTTTTGACGCCGCTGTTAAAACCCTCCACATATACCATATCCCCCATCGCCGGGGCGTCGGTCAGGGCTATCAGGTAGGGCCCGCCCATTACATTGCTGAGGCTGCCCAGAACAGCACCGTTCCGGCTGACACTTATCGTATAGGAATTTACCGTTGGCGCCGCCCCGGTGGGGTAGGCGGTACGTTCTCCCCCGGAATCACCTGCAATATGGATAACCAGGCTGTTCGGCCCCGCTTCCGGCCCCAAAACAGGCGGTTCAAGCGGATTAACACACCCCGTAAGAATAATAACGATCAAAGAGTAAAGCGTTTTGTTTGTCATCTTAATTTTCATCCCCTTACTCTACAATCATGCTAAAAGCGCCTGAATAGGGTATCTCGTCTATTACCGCTATCACATTTACCGTGTAGAAGCCCGGAACCATAGGAGCGGAGAAGGGATTCTCGTGATGGATTGGGGTTGGACCCTCCGGCCCGTTGACTTCGATATACCAGGAACTAGCCGCTGTTGCACCCACGGCAATAGTTATGGATGCTCCTGCCTCTATGGTTGGCGGTACGCCGCTAAAGGTTATAACCTGAAGGCCCTTGATAATGCCGCCAATGGTGATTCCCGGTTCGGGGCTTACCGTTACCCTATAAGTTCTCGTGGTCGTACTTGGGGCTGTTACCACCACATTAAAGACATTATTCCCCGCGGACAGGGGCGCCGTTTTACTTACCGTACCTCTTCCGCTCGTTCCAGCCATATAAAGGACCGCATCCGGGTGTACCGCAGTCCCCCTCAGCGTAACGTTTGGCGTACCGTAGGGTACAACTGCCGTATAATCGCTGGTATTCGGATCAAATGGCGGGCTCAGGCTTACTGGGCTGGCATTTATATTTACCGCCAATTCCCGCAGACTCGTTTCAAAGGATACGCATTTCAACATCATGGTATAGGGGGTAAAGTCCCGCAGGCCGTCGGGGCTCTGCATTTGCAGGGTAAAGGCATAATCTTCACCTTCCAGGGGGCCCGTAATATCCACGTCAATCTCACTAGAACCGATCTGCCGCGCCTCGTAAGCTCCCACGGCGGCGGTATTGTTGGAAATTCCCAAACGGACGGTAAAATTTCGGGGGTTCAAAAGCTCCACCCCGATCTTCGTCGACGCCGGATTCGGGGGGATAAGGATAGTCCCGTCCTCCATAACGGCGGTTAGGGTCTTGCCCTTGGCGCGCAACGCCTTTACGCTCTCGGTATTATCCTCAAAATACTCCACCATAGATTTGCTGAAAAGATCGCAGCCGCCGAATAAAACGGCAAATAGAATAAAGGCCGCAATCGAAACTGTATGGTTAAAAAAAAGGTTTTTAAGCGTATTCATAGGGCCTCTCTTTCTTTAGGACAGGTAATAAAAGATAAAACAGAAACGGAATGTTCTATAATCTTACAGGTAGTTATAAAAATTCGTAATTACTCATGTGCATTAACCCCCGCTTGCATCTGAATATTTACGAAAATTCTCATGTTTAATATAATAACACTACTTTGGTAAAAATTACAATATTATTATTGGAATGCAGGGTAGTTCGTTGATTGTATGCGAAGGGTACATACCCAAGAGCCCGCTAAGAACCCGCTCACCGGTTCGCGGGGGAGGGTTCTCGGGGAGCTTTAGTGCGGTGTATGTTGATTATATTGCGGTGTTCAATTAAAATAATAGTAATGAAACTAGTTGCGCTTATTCGGAAAGGCAGTTTACTTATTCCCGCCGCTGCTATTATGCTCTTTTGGGCATCATGCGGTTTTTTCTCTATAAAAATACAGGATGCACTGGACAAAGGGTCGGACATGGTTTTGGCGGGGAGAATACGCAGCGGCAAACAGGTTGTAATAAACGATAATAAAACCGCTGCCGCGGAGGAAAGAGCGCCGGCTCAAAACATTCAAAGTACGCCCGGACCGGTCAACAGCAGTACCGCCGGAAGAAGTCTCAGTTCAGGCCAGGCAAGGCTCCCCTCTTCCGGTATTGCGGTTACGGGGACAGCCGTACTCTATAGCGGGAATGCCTGGGGCAAAGGTCTTCCCGGCTTTGGAGAGAATGTCTTTCCCTGTTTTTTTGGGGAATATCAACTAAAATTAAAGTCTATTCCTATAGATGATAAAACTGAAAAGATATTCTCCGTCTGGGCCAGCAAAGAGCCGCTTCTTTTTCCGGAAGAGAACTGGCAAATGCTTCCCCCCATTCAGGCCGGTAGGGAAACAGCCCTTTTCCCTAATGATGGGGAGGGGTCTCCTGCTGCCGAAGAATATACGGTTATGCGGCGCCTTAACGATCAGCATTACCTTTTAGCCCTTGTTTTGAACGAAAATACATACGGCGAGGCTTGGCGTGTGCTGTTTCAATTCCCCCAAGATAACGAGGGCCTTATTTTAAGCACGGCCCAGATTAACCGGCTTATCGGGGAATGGGTTAAATGGTTTCTGTACTTCCGTGCGTCCGCGCAAAACGCTGGGGAACTTAGTTTTCCGGCGGTGCTTAATTTTTGAGCATGCTCTGTTCTTTGAGTATTCGTATTTTGCGGGGTTTTGCCCAAAGGAGACCCTGTAACCGCGTCTGATTGCGGCAGTGGGGAATTATGCTCTCAAACCTATCTAAATAAATTGGAAAAGCGGTATAACGGAAACCCCTGGAGGACTGGCCGGATTCCATTCCGGGCGCACGTCAAGGCGGCGGCTTACGCCCCGCGCAGCCTCATCTATCAGTTCCGGCTGTAACTGACAGGCGAGCGGGCATAAAAGGGCTTTGCGAAGCATCGTTCCCGTGGAACGCGACAAGAACCCGCTTACGTCGAACCAAAGGTTCGCGGAGCCTCGTTAATCGGAATTTTTGCATGAATATGCAAAAATCCACAAGTACCACAGGCTGCTAGCAAAACCGAACCCCGATCCGCCTACCGGCCCGGTCTGCCGAAAGGCAGAAAAGCATATACAGTCCTTCCAACAACGAAGTGCCCGCCACGGATGGCGGGTGTATTACTGATTTAGCAAATAGTTTTTTAATTTATCCATTCTTATGATATTTTTGATAAAATATATTGATTTAATGAAACCCCCTCTTCAGCCGATTTCATAACCAATTTTTTATGTATTTCTGATGGTACTCTTAAAGTCAAATTTCCCTTAAATTTTTTTAATCCAAATGGTTCTGGAATTGGTTCTTTTTCTTCCTCCATCCAATTTATGCTCTCTGCTACCACTTTTTCAATTTCCAATAATGCTTTCTCCGGTGTATTGCCGTGTGCCATTAGTGATGGAAATTCCAAACACCGGGCAATATGAACATTATCTTCTTGAGACCATTCCACCCTATAAGTATATTTGTCAATTAATTTATCATTTTCCATAATATAATGATGGCGTATATACTATCGTATGTCAATAAGTTTTAATTTTTTTCACGCCGCAAGGATGCGGTGTATTCCCATTATGAAATTTTCGGATTTTATTTCGTCTATCAGTTCCGGCTGTATATGAAACTAGGAAAGTTGCACATTTTACGTAGTTTCAATTTCGGCGGTTCATTGTAAATCCTTATTCTGTAAAGAATTAGCGTTGCTGGTTCGGTTTGCCGGAAAACCGGGAATTTTGGTGTCGGCGTTAATGACATCA
>JAISQR010000022.1 GCA_031274035.1 Treponema sp.
AAAATCCCGATCAATGGGCATGCTGTACTCTTCGAGTATTCGGAGTTTGTAAGGTATAAATATTCATGTTTATGAATATTTATACCATTTTATGCGCGAAGCGCAACAAACTCCTAGGATTTAGCGGAGAGGGGTCGTTTCGTTTTGCTCCGTCAAAACCAGTCCTGGTTTCCGTCCGCCCACTGGCAGATCTCGGCGGGCGTGAAAAACAGGGCAATTTCCCGTTCGGCGCTTGCCGGCGAGTCCGAGGCATGGACGATGTTGAGCCTGGTACTGTAAGCATAGTCCCCGCGGATAGTGCCGGGCGGGGATTCGTGTATGTCCGTAGGCCCGCAGAGACGGCGTACCAGGGCTATGGCATCCTCGCCTTCCAGTACCAGCGCCAGGACAGGGCCCGACAGGGTATACTCTACAAGTTTTTCGTAGAAATCTTTGCCCTTGTGTTCGGCATAGTGGGTTTCAACCTGAGGCCTGTCCATTCTAAGCATCTTGCAGGCGGTAATTTTAAGCCCCTTCCGCTCAAAACGGCTTAAAACTTCCCCTGCTATGCGTCTTTGCAGGACCCCGGGTTTGAGCATAACAAAAGTTCTCTCCATAAAAACGGCTTCCTTTGGTTCATATTGGTTTAATGGACGCGGGGTAGTTCATTACTTACGGTAAACATCCCAGCTTGTCCTAATGATGGTGTCCATGTCCGAATACTGGGCCTGCCAGCCGAGAATTTCTTTAGCCAGATTCGCCGAGGCGGTGAGCTTTGCGGGATCCCCCGCGCGGCGGGCGGCGGTCTGAGAAGGTATAGGCTTGCCGCTGATTCTGCGGGCGCTTTCGAGCACCTGTAAGACCGAGAAGCCGTTTCCTGTTCCCAAGTTGACGGTGAGGCTCTTATTATGCGTGCTGATGTAGTCAAGGGCTTTTATATGAGCAACAGCAAGATCGCTTACATGAATATAGTCTCGAATACAGGTGCCGTCGGGCGTATCATAATCGCTGCCGAAAATCTGGACCGCATGCCGCATGCCGCATGCCGCTTCCATAATCACCGGAATAAGATTAGCCGGATTAAGCTCCCTTCCCTTAATCCTGCCCTTGACATCGTAGCCGGCGGCGTTAAAGTAGCGGAGGCTCGCAAAGTATATGCCCCTAAGCCTGTCAAACCAGCCTAGAATGTTTTCAATTTCCAGTTTGGTAAAACCGTAGTAATTTTCAGGATTTGTAGGATGCTTTTCATCAATAGGGATGTACTGCGGCTTGCCGTATACCGCGGCGCTTGAAGAAAAGATTATTTTTTTAATACCGCATTCCGAAGCAGCGTTAATAATGTTTACCGTTCCATTGATATTGTTAACCGAATATTTTTCCGGCTGGAGCATAGATTCGCCTGCCGCCTTGTAGGCCGCAAGATGTATGAGTGCGTCAAAACCCTGTGCGGAGCGTACAAGGCCCGTATAGTCCATAATATCCCCATGAACAAACCGGGCATCGGGGAAAAGATTTTCCCTCAATCCGCTTGATAGGTTGTCGAACACGGTAACTTCGTGCCCTCCGTTAAGGAATTCCTGTACTACATGGCTTCCAATATAACCGGCGCCGCCTATAATCAGTATTTTCATGTAAACCTCTCTCTTAAATATACACCAGTAAGCGCCCGGCTGCCTATACTAAACCGAGCCGGTTCCAAAACGCGAACCTTGGGTTCGATCTTAGTGCGGACGAAAAGGTCCGATGAAACTAGCAGCCGCGGACACTTTGTGTCCGATTAACGGGGCTCCTTTGGGAGTTTGCAAGATATAAATTTGCAATAAATTGCAAATTTATACGATTTTTGGGCAAAGCCCCACAAACTCCTAGTGCTTCGATAACCTATCCTGAATCATCGACCTTGTATACCACTGAAAACTACTAAACGGTACTTGATTAAATAGCGTTAAGGGCTTTAATCAATTGCAATACGCTATCCTTATGATGGATATTATAAACCCAATGGCTGTCAAAATCTTCAATAATATTTGTGTTTCCGCCTCCGCCGATAACAAGACTGTGAAATTTTGTCTTGTTTTCTTTAGCGGTTTTTATTTGATTTTGCGTCTGTTCATCTAAGGCCGGCATAACAAAATCTGAAACCATGATTACATCAGCCTTTTTATAATCTTCGGTTTCAAGCATACGCAGGGCTTCCCGCATGGCGGGCATTGCGTCAGTGCCGCCGTTAAAACTCATAGAAAGAAAAACGATAAGTTTATCAAGCGAATTTTTTATATCCGTTAAATTAAGGGTTTCAATACCGGTGGAAAAAGAAATAAGATAGCATTTGCGGTTTTCACGGATGGCAATTTTGAGAATGGCGAAACAGAGTGTTTTTGCCACAGTTTCAGGGGTTCCGCGCATGGAGCCGGATGTATCAACGCAGATAATAAAGGGGCCTTTTTTGTCCTCTTTTGTTTTTTGCCGCGCTTTTTGAATTGCTTCTTCTTTTTCTGAAAGTATTTTTGCCTGATATTCAAAGGTCTGCAATTTTTTCTCGGCAAACTTTTTATAAAAAAGCAATTCGGCGGTTTCATCAGCCAATAAAGCCGCTTCGGAAGGCAGCATACTGCTTATATCATCACTTTCGTGTATGCCGATTAAATCGGCCTTTTGCGCGTGTTCTATTTTCCAATCCGGCTTAATGACAATATCTTTGAATAGTTCTTCTTCGTATTCTTTTTCCGCGCTATGCATCCGCCCCAGCATTTCCGCCAATTCCTGCACGGACCGATCTTTTTGCAATAGTTCAGCGTATTTTTTAAGAATGTCAAAATCAATCTTTTGCCATTTGCCTTTGCTCATATCCCAAAGCCGCCCCAATTCACCGGTAAAGGGCGCAAGCAAGTCCTGTAATTTTTTAAGTTCTTCTATCCGCTTGTAAAGTTCCTCGCAAAATTTTTTACGCTGCCCGTCAATAAATTCAAGTTCCCATGCGGTTTGTTTTTTGAAAAGCAAGCCGCCCCATTTTTCGGTAAAATGTTCTTTAACGTTCTCAAATTGTATACGCTTTTTGTTCATTTTCTGCTGGGGTTCAAGGCTTTTTTGAAATTCTTTTTCGTAAAATTCAGGATCAAGTTCTTGTTTTTCGTATGTCGCCAGTAGAAAAGCGGCTGTTTTTTTCCATGTTTTTTCAAATTCGTTTTCTTCTGTTTGCGTAAAACCTGTTAAAAGCAATTGTTCTTTTTCAAGGGGATTTTCTGTTTTAGCAAGCTGCCGCTTTGTCTTGTTGATAAAATCAAGTATTTCCTGTGTAATCTGTTCCGCAAGGCCCGCGTCTTTAGCGCAGAGTTCCCGCATGGTTTTGTTGTCAAGAATGTTGTCGAGCGTATTTGTAAAGTTTTCTGTCTCGACATTGGAAATGCCGGTCTTTTCTGCTGGAAGTTTTTGTAGTTGTCCATATATAGCCTCTGCTATATGCTCTCGCATAGATTCGTCGGCAATAGCCCCAAATGCAATAAACCGGCTAAATAAATTATTCATATTCTAGTAGTTTAGTTTTAATCGGATCGTTTGAAGGCACGATATTATAATAACAATGCTTGATATGTTCCGCTTCTAATTCAAAATTTATAATCTCTTTTTTCAAATTGTCCAAATTCGTCTCTACAATGTCCCCAAATTTCTCATCAACAAAAAGATTGTCCCGTATATGTTTCTCTTTTCTATAACTTTCAATTTTAGATTTTAGATTATCCGTTTTTGTCAAGACAAGCTGAATGCGTTTATCCCAGCCCTTTATCGCATTAGGATGAGCAGGCTTTATATATGGAAATGATTCATTTCTGGTTTCAGATTTACACTCAATATCAACTTCAGTTCCATCTTTTCCATCCGGTGAAACAAATAATCTGTTTTCCGTGGATGACTTTTTAATCCATATCCAATATTCATTATTATTATACAAATCCTTTTGATGCCGTTGAACTTTTACATATTTATCTTCAGCCGTATTTTTTATATCATCCATTAATATAAAATTGCAAGATTCTTGATAAAATCCTTTTATAAAAACTTGATAATATTCCTTCTCTTGAATAAGATAAGGCGTGGGCACTTTATATTTTACCGGCTTTTCACCTGTAGTCCATTTCTTTACATCATCATCAACGTCTTTCAATTCATCTTTTATGTCCGATAAATCTATATTAACGCCATATTCCTCAATCGCGCCGCTGACATATTGAAACACCGCTTCCCGCTGGCCGTCCTCGTTCCAGATACAGTCTTTTATCAGAAAGCAATCCATAAGGTCAACTTCTTTTCTGTCGTTCAGAAACGCTGAAGTCCGCAGCAACCGCACAATTTTCCGCCAACGCCTGTCGGACACATAAATTTGATTGGCTTCGTTTTCTCTCTTTTCATTATCAGCCGCTATTTTCTTTCGCACGACATCAATCACATTAAACACATTGGACGGTATTTCTATTTTATCAATCGCCTTGCTCCACGATTGGTATTCTTCCCCGGTTATCTTATCCAAAACAGTGTCTTCGTAGAGATTCAATTTTTCAGAGATCATCGCGTTAAAATTACCTGTATCTTCAATGCCCCCGACATAGAGCCGCACCAGAAACCTGTCCCACAGCGCCTCAAGCCCCTGCTCCTTGGCGGGTAATTCGTTTGACGCGGAAATAAGAGCCTTCATCGGCACGTCAATTTCATTTTCGCCGTTGCGGAACTTCTTTTCATTTATGACGGTAAGCAAAGCGTTCTGGATTGAAGGGCCGGCCTTCCATATTTCATCAAGAAATACCACATCAGCGGCAGGCAAATAACGGCCGGTAATCCGCTCGTATTTGTCTTCGTTTTTGAGTTTTGATATAGACACGGGCCCGAAAATTTCATCGGGCGTACTGAAACGGCTCATCAGGTACTCAAAAACCTTTGCGTCTTGGTAAGCAAATTTCAGCCTGCGGGCAACCAGGCTTTTTGCGACCCCCGGCGGCCCCAGCAAAAAAATACTCTCCCCCGCTATGGAAGATAGCAAGGCCAGTCTGATAACTTCTTCTTTCTCAAAGATACCTTCGTTTAATTGCGTAAGCAATTTCTCTATCTTCTCTTTTACGGACATGTTTTTATTCTACTACAGTCCTCAAAAAATTGTCAAGGTTGGGCGCGATTGCTTCAGCGGTTTTACTTTTAACCGCGAAAAACACGAAATATACGAAAAGAAAACAACCGTCAATGGCGCAAAGGCGGGGAAGGGAAGAACAATTGGAGGGCAACCCTCTGGACCCCGTCCTTCCTTCGTGTCCTTTGCGGTTAAATTTCTTCAAATTTGGGTATTTTCACGGTACTTGGAAGGAGGGTACTTTCCCTTTTCGTGTCTTTTCGCGCCTTTAGCGGTTGAATTTCTTAAAAGTAAAACCGCTACGATTGCTTCATCGGTTTTACTTTTAACCGCGAAAAATACGAAATATACGAAAAGAAAACAACGGAAGGAAGGAAAAAGAGCGTTTTCTAACCAAAACCTTCGTGTTCTTTGTGTCCTTAGCGGTTAAATTTCTTCAAATTTGGGTACTTTCGCGGTACTTGGAAGGAGGGTACTTTGTTTTTTCGTGTCTTTTCATGCCTTTAACGGTTGAATTTCTTAAAAGTAAAATTGCTGCGATTGCTTTTTCGGCGGCCTTCAGCGCAAGCGTATAGTGGAAACATAGTTTCCACGTTTCCTTCCGCTATCCCGTTAATGCCCCCCCCCAACAAGAATAATCTCTTCACGTTATACGCCAATGCTACCAAGGGGAAAAGCCGGACGCCAAAAGGCGCGGGGTATACCTTGCAGGGCTTTCCCTAAAATAACACTGCCGCAAATTCTCTTGCATTATAATTATCCTATGATATAATAATAGAAAATCCACGTTGGAGGGTGTCTTATGATTGAGAGCAGCGCCGATATTAAGGCGGCGGTAAAGCTCCGGTATGGAATGGTAGGCGGAGGGCAGGGCGCCTTTATCGGAGATGTGCACCGGAAGGCTATAGCCTTGGACGGGCTTGCGGAGATCGTTGCGGGTTGTTTTTCAAGATCGGCGGAGAATACGCTGGCCACCGGCGCCGCATTGGGGCTTTCCCGCGAGCGGCTCTATACAACCTTTGAAGAAATGGCCGAACAGGAAGCAAAACGTCCTGATAAGATAGATTTTGTAGTTATCTCCGCTCCGAATGCGGCTCACTATCCTGCGGCCAAGGCTTTTCTCAGCAGGGGGATCCCGGTAGTTTGCGATAAACCCCTGTGCATAGAGCTTTCCGACGCCGAAGACCTTGCGGCTCTGGCCAAGAAGAATAATCTTCTCTTTGCGGTAACCTATACCTACACGGGGTATCCAACGGTAAAACATGCCCGCGAATTGATACAGCGCGGGGAAATCGGTAAAATTCATTATGTAACCGGTGAATATCCCCAGGAATGGCTCCTTGCGCCTGCGGAAAAACAGGGGAGTAAACAGGCTGAATGGCGGACAGACCCCAAAATAGCCGGCAAGTCCAATAGCCTGGGGGATTTGGGCGCCCATATAGAGAACATGGTTTCCTACATGACGGGCCTGCGGATCAAGGCGGTCTGCGCAAGGCTGGACAAGGTAGGCCCGGGCCGCGTGCTGGATGACAATGCCACGGTGATGCTGGAATTTGAAGGCGGGGCGCGGGGCATGTACTGGTCAAGCCAGGTAGCGGCAGGTTACGACAATGCCCTCAAGGTACGCATATTTGGGGATAAAGGCGCTATAGTATGGGATCAGGAAGCGATGAACTATATCGAGGTACGGCGTTTCGGCCGGCCTAACGAACTGCTCTCCCGCGGGAAGGATCCCTTCTATCCCCATGCCCAGTCCTATTCGCGTATCCCTTCGGGCCACCCCGAAGGTTACTTCGAGGGCCTTGCGAACATCTACAAGACCTTTATCGGGGCTTTGGTCAAGCAGAGGGCGGGGGAGAAGCTCAGCGGGGACGATCTCGATTTTCCCGATGTGAATATGGGGCTCGACGGGGTTAAATTTATCGGTAAATGCGTAGAGAGTTCGGACAAGGGCTCAATCTGGATCAATTTTTAAGGAGGCATAGTATGGCACGGCCGGTTACAATATTTACGGGACAGTGGGCGGATCTGCCTTTCGATGTTATGTGCGGCAAGATAAAATCCTTCGGTTACGACGGGGTTGAGATAGCCTGTTGGGGGGATCATCTTGATCTTAAAAAGGCGGCGGAGGACAGCGCCTATGTTCAGGATCGCAAGGCTATCCTTGCCAGGCACGGGCTTAAAACCTGGGCTATAGGTACACACCTTGTCGGCCAGTGCGTCGGCGACCTATGGGACCCGCGCCTGGACGGTTTTGCTCCCAGCCAGTACGCGGGCCAGCCGGAAAAGATACGGGAATGGGCTGTACAGGATATGAAATATGCGGCCCGGGCCGCAAAGAACCTGGGCGTCGGGGTAGTTACCGGTTTTATGGGCAGCCCTATCTGGAAGTACTGGTACTCTTTCCCCCAGACAAGCGAGAAAATGGTAGACGACGGCTTTAAGGAGATCGTTAAACTGTGGACGCCCATTTTTGACGAATTTGATAAAAACGGCGTCAAGTTTGCCCTGGAAGTGCATCCTACGGAGATAGCTTTCGATTACTACACCGCCGAACGGCTCCTCAAGGAATTTGATTACCGGCCTACACTGGGCTTTAATTTCGACCCTTCCCATCTTATCTGGCAGGGAGTTACCCCCCATATTTTCCTGCGGGACTTTGCCAAGTACATCTATCATGTCCACATGAAGGACGCCGCGGTAACATTAGACGGCAAGGCCGGCATACTCGGTTCCCATATTACCTTTGGCGATACGCGGCGCGGCTGGAATTTCCGCTCCTTGGGGCACGGGGATGTGAACTTTGAGGATATTATCAGGGAACTCAATGCCATGAATTACCAGGGGCCGCTCTCGGTAGAATGGGAGGACTCCGGCATGGAGAGGGAGTACGGCGCAAAGGAAGCCTGCGAGTTTGTGCGTAAGGCGGACTTTTCTCCGTCTAACGTAGCCTTCGACGATGCCTTAAAGACTGATTAGGGAATCTCTGCAACTACTCTGGAAATCCTAAAAGGATCCTATGACAGCGACACAAGACAGCACAGCGGATAGTATTCTCTCCATTGAGGGGATAACCAAGGAGTTTGACGGCGTAAAAGTTCTGGATAACGTCTCCTTTGGCATAAGGCGGGGGGAGATCATGGGACTTATCGGGGAGAACGGCGCCGGGAAATCGACCTTGATCAAGATTATCACCGGCATCTATCCGCCCAGCGCCGGTTCTCTCTACTTTAACGGAAAACAGGTATATATACCCGATTATATTACGGCCAAGGGCCTGGGGATCAGCATGGTTCCCCAGGAGTTCAACCTTATCAATACGCTGGCGGTATACGAGAACATCTTCCTGGGGAATGAGATCCGCCGTACATCGGGGCTGCTTGATAAGCCGAAAATGCGGGAGCTTGCGACGGAACAGCTTAAAGCGCTCAAAATGCCTGTAGGGGTGAACGAGCTTGTCAGCCGGCTTTCGGTGGCGGAAAAGCAGATGGTGGAGATATCCAAGGCCCTGATGCTGCATTCTAAACTGCTCATTATGGACGAACCGACCACCACCCTTACAGGCCGCGAGGTGGATACCTTGTTCGGTCTTATGCGCGATCTTAAATCTCACGGCGTTACGATGGTCTTTGTCTCCCACAAGCTGGGGGAGATCAAGGCTGTCTGCGACCGCGTAACGGTACTGCGGGACGGGAAGCTCATCAGTGTGGATAAGATAAGCGAAGTTGACGAAGAGGATATAGCCCGCAAGATGATAGGCCGTATGGACTTCCACCAGATATTTCCGCCCAAGATGCCCCGTAGAAGCGATACCGTAGTTCTGGATGTGCAGGATCTTTCCATAAAAAACCTCCTCAAGCAGGTGAGTTTTTCCCTGCGGAAGGGTGAAATTCTAGGGTTTGCCGGCCTGGTAGGATCGGGCCGTACAGAGACAGCCGAGGCGGTGATGGGACTGCGCGCGCCGGACAGCGGAACGATATCAATAGCCGGTTTGGGCAGGGTGCAGATACGGCAGCCTGCCGACGCGGTAAACCGGAGCCTGGCCTATCTCTCCGAGGATAGGCAGGGCAAGGGAATAGTTCAGGGCTTCAATCTACCCCAGAACATCACCCTTATATCCCTTAAAAGGTATTGCCGGAATCTGTTTATCAGTAAACAGGCGGAAGAGAAAAAGACCGCGGAGTATATACGGACCTTCCGCATTGCGGCGGCCTCGCAAAAGATGCCCCTGCGTTACCTTTCAGGCGGGAATCAGCAGAAAGTCTACCTTTCCCGCTGGCTGGATACCAAGCCTTCAATTCTGATCCTGGACGAGCCGACCAGGGGTATAGATGTAAACGCAAAACAGGAGATATACGAATTCATTCACCAATTGGCGGAACAGGGTATTTCCTGTATCGTTATTTCCTCGGAAATGGCAGAGATCATTGGGCTGTGCTCCAGGGTTTATGTGATGAGGGAAGGCCGGATTGCCGGCTGCCTTGAAGGGCCGCATATCAACGAAGAAGAAATTATGTTTCACGCTACGGGCATTAAGGGGAGTCAAATCTGATGAGTAATGCTGCAAACAATACCGGGGTAAAGGGGCCGCTCTCCGGCGGCCCTGCCGCCGGAATTAAGAATTACCTTAAAACCTTCAAGTGGAATGAACATTCCACGGGGCTGGGCTTCATCCTGCTCTTTATTCTGGCCTCTGTTATTGGCTGGCCAAGGTTCCTCTACCCGCCCGCAAATCTGATGAACATTATCAGGATGCAGTCCTATACCGGCATTATTGCCCTGGGGATGACCTTTATCATTATTTCGGGCGGCATCGATCTTTCGGTCGGATCGATGATGGCCTTTGCCGGGGGGATTACGATCTTCCTTCTTAACCGTTTTCTGGGTAATTCGGTATGGGCGGTTGCCCTGGCCATCGTATTTTGTCTTATCTTAGGTGTTGTCTGCGGCTTTTTGAATGGTTTCCTTATAACGAAGGGCCGTATAGCCCCCTTTATTACGACGCTTGGTACTATGGCGATTTTCCGTTCCCTTATACTGCATTTTTCCAAAGCGGCGAATATTGAATCGGCTAACCCCTACTACCAGAATTTCGGCCCCGGTCATTTTTTGTCCTTTCCCTATCCTGGTCTGCAAACAGCGGCGGATACCGGGCAGACACGGTTTGTCTGGTTATTCCAGCCTATCTATATACCTATATGGATTTTTCTCATTTTGGCGGTTCTGTTCCACCTGCTGCTTAACAATACACGTTTTGGGCGTTATGTCTGCGCGGTAGGGGCCAACGAACAGGTTGCCCGCTATTCGGCCGTCAATGTCCAGATGATTAAATTGATACCTTACTGCCTTACCGGTTTTACGGTAGCGGTTTCCTCTCTGCTCTGGTCTTCGCGGATCAACGGCATACAGCCAAGCCAGGTCGGTTCGGGATACGAACTGGATGCCATTGCCGCGGTGGTTATAGGAGGAACCTCTATGTCGGGGGGTAAGGGCAGCATAGCCGGAACGGTTATGGGGGCCGTCATGCTGGGGATAATAAACAACATGCTCGTTTTGGCGGGTGTGTCCAGTTTTCTCCAGCAGGCTGCCCGCGGATTAGTGATCATTGCGGCTGTATTGCTGCAATACAATAACAATAGGAAGTAATTTGGAGGAAAAGATGAAGAAACTTGCTTTAGTTTTTCTGTGTGTGTTGATGGCAGGCTTTGCCTTTGCCAGGGGTCAGGCTGCCGGTCAGAGCGGCGCTGTCAAGATCGGTATCGCGGTCCCCACCGCGGACCACGGCTGGACCGGCGGTATTGGTTGGTGGGCTGATTTTGCGGTCGAAGAGATCAAAAAGACCAATCCTACGATTGAATTTCGGGTTGTCCATTCGGCCAACGCGAACCAGCAGGTAAGCGATGTGGAAAATCTGATGACCTGGGGTATGAATTACCTGGTGATTCTGCCCCACGAATCCGCCCCCCTTACCGCTCCTGTTAAACAGATCCACGCTTCGGGCGTGCGCTGTATCGTTGTTGACCGCGGTCTTACCGACACCAGCTTTGGTTATGTGAACCTTGCCGGCGATAATCCCGGTCTTGGACGGGTTAGCGGCGAGTGGATGGCCAAAACCATGAAGGCCGAGGGGCTTACCAACTATGTGGCAATGGGCGGTATGCCGGTGGTTATCGACGGTGAAAGGATGAACGCCTTTTTTGCGGAGATGAACAAGGAGCCTTCCCTGGTGAACCTTCTGGGCGGGAACAGGTACGAATTTGCCAACTGGTCAACCCAGGACGGACTGCGGATCATGGAAACCTTCCTACAGCAGTACCCCAAGATCGACGCGGTATTCTGCCAGGACGATGACGTTCTTACCGGAGTGCTCCAGGCTATCCGCGAATCAGGCCGGCGGGACATCAAGATCGCTATGGGCGGCGCGGGTTCCAAGGCTGTCTACCAGATGATCATTAACAACGATCCGCTGGTACGCTCCACAAGCCTCTACCACCCCTCGATGATACGCGACGGTATACAGTACGCGGTTGATGTGGCTACCGGTAAGAAGGACGCTTCCTTCCACAATGCCGGCGCCCCTATCAGTGTTGTTATCCCTTCGGCCCTGATTGACAAGTCCAACGTCCAGCAGTACTACAATCCCGATTCGTCCTTCTAGGAGTTTGTGGGGCTTTGCCCAAAAATCGTATAAATTTGCAATTTATTGCAAATTTATACCTTGCAAACTCCCAAAGGAGCCCCGTTAATCGGAATTTTTGCATGAATATGCAAAAA